>CANFZL010000218.1 GCA_947451205.1 Comamonadaceae bacterium | reverse complement strand
TTGAAAAGCGTAAGAAAAAAGTGCTGACGGTGTCGGGCGACGTGTATCGGCCGGCCGCTATCGAGCAGCTCAAAACCGTCACCCAGCAGGCTGGCGCTGAATGGTTTCCCAGTTCGCCTGATCAAAAGCCCGTAGACATTGCCCGGGCTGCGCTGGATTACGCGCGCCGGCATTTCTTCGATGTGCTGCTGGTCGACACCGCAGGCCGCTTGGCCATTGATGAAGCGCTGATGAGCGAGATCAAGGAACTGCATGCCGTGTTGCAACCGGTCGAGACCTTGTTCGTGGTCGACGCCATGCAGGGCCAAGATGCGATCAACACCGCCAAGGCCTTCAAGGACGCGCTGCCTTTGACCGGCATCATCCTGACCAAGACCGACGGTGACTCACGCGGCGGTGCCGCTTTGAGCGTGCGTCAAATCACCGGCGCACCGATCAAGTTTTCGGGCACCAGCGAAAAGCTGGACGGCTTGGAGGTCTTTGACGCCGAGCGCCACGCGGGCCGCATTCTGGGCATGGGCGACATTTTGGCGTTGGTCGAGCAAGTCACCGCCGGTGTTGATGTGGCGGCGGCGCAAAAGCTCGCCGCTAAGCTCAAAAGCGGCAGCGGTTTTGACCTCGACGACTTTTTGAGTCAGCTGCAGCAGATGAAAAACATGGGTGGCCTGTCTAGCCTGATGGACAAGCTGCCGGCGCAAATGGCAGCCAAGGCGGGTCAGATGGACATGGACAAGGCTGAAAAAGACATTCGCCGCAAGGAGGGCATCATCCAAAGCATGACGCCGCTGGAGCGGCGCAAGCCCGAACTCATCAAAGCCACCCGCAAGCGCCGCATCGCTGCGGGCTCAGGGGTGCATGTTCAGGAAGTCAACCGATTGCTCAATGAGTTTGAGCAAATGCAAGGCATGATGAAGAAGATGAAGGGCAGCGGCATGATGAAAATGATGAAGCGCATGGGTGGGATGAAAGGCTTGGGCGGCATGCCCAAGTTCTAGCCTTTCACGCCTGATTCATCGCTGACTTCAAGCGGCCCGGAGTCCCAGCGCCAGTGGCTGGCGAGCGTGCAACCAAGCCCGACGCAACACGGCTGGTGCGCGCGATTCTTCTGGAATCAACAAGTAGCCATGGGCTTGCAAAGCGGCGCCCATGCCGACTTTGCTACTCAGCACCGTCGTCGGGATCGCCAGCAGGAGCGGCAAACCAACCGGCAGCAACCAGACCAAGGCACTCGGATCGACGACCGCCAAGAGCACAGCCAACACACCCACCAGCGCGGTCTGCGGTGCAAAGTGCTCAGCGGCATGGCGCCATGGCACGGCGTTGGCTTCTCGCGGAGGTGATTTCCAGTCGAGTTGGATGCCGGTGATGGCCGCCACCACAAAGATCGAATGCGCCACCATGCGCACTGGCGCCTGCAGCAAGGCCACGCCGGTTTCCAGCAAGCCGCTGCGCAGCAGAGCCAGCGTGCCGCCGTACTGCTGTTGTTCGCGGCGCAGCAGAATCGACAGCAGACCCAGCACACGCGGCATGAACAACATGCACAGCGTCCAGACCCACAAGGCAATGAGTTCTGGCGGCAGCTTGGCCCAGTCTGCGACCAGCGGTGAGTCCGTCATCCACAAGGCCGTGCCGAGCGACAAAAAGCACAACCAGAGCGGGGCAGACAAGTAAGCCATGGCGCCTGTGCCGAACATCGAGCGGTGCACCGGGTGGATGCCGGGTTCCGCGATCAAGCGGGCATTTTGCAAATTGCCCTGGCACCAGCGGCGGTCACGCTGCAACTCGGCCAGCAGATCAGGCGGTTGCTGTTCGTAGCTGCCGACCAAGTCTGCTACCAGCCAGACGTGAAAACCGGCGCGGCGCATCAGCGCGGCTTCAACGAAGTCGTGCGACATGATGCTGCCCGACAAGCCGCCCGTGCCCTTGATGCGCGCCAGTGCGCAGTGCTGCATGAAAGGCTCAATACGGATGATGGCGTTGTGACCCCAATAGTGCGAGTCGCCCATTTGCCAGAACTGCATGCCTAGCGTGAACAAGCGGCCCGTCACACGCGAGGCGAACTGCTGCGTGCGCGCATGCAGCGTCACATGGCCAATCGATTGCGTGGCGGTCTGGATGATGCCGGCGGTCGGGTTGGCTTCCATCAGCTTGACCATGGAGACCAAGCAGTCACCGCTCATGACGCTGTCGGCGTCGAGCACCACCATGTAGCGGTAGTCTTTGCCCCAGCGGCGGCAGAAGTCCGCCACGTTGCCGGCCTTGCGGTCGGTGCGGCGCTTGCGCAGTCGGTAATACACCTCAATCTGCGGCTGATCGGGACGTGCGGCCAGTTGAGCCCGCAGATCTTCCCAAGCTGCACGTTCTGCATTTTGTGTCTCGGGGTGGTTGGTGTCTGACAGCACGAACACGTCGAAGGCACCGACATGGCTGGTGCTGGAGACGGACTCGCAGGTGGCGCGCAGGCCGGCAAACACGCTGCGCACGTCTTCGTTGCAGATCGGCATGATGATGGCCGTGCGGGTCGCCGGGTCCAGCGTGTGGTGCTGGACTTTTTTGGCCGACAACGAGTGCGCATCACCGCGCAGCGTGACGTAAAAGCCCATCATCGCGGTCATGAAGCCGGTCACCACCCAAGCCGACAGCAAGGTGAACAGCGCGAGTTGGCCGTATTGCATCCAAGCGCTTTCGTAGGCCGGCTGCATGTTGGAAAACAAGTGGGCCGCCAGCGCGGTGCTGATCACCGTGAGGAAGACAAACACCGTGCGCCGGCGCAGCGCTGCTTGTTGCCAGGGCGCGAGTTCAGCGCCTTGATGGGCTGTCTCAGGCGTTGTCGCTGATGCGGGACGCATGCCCTTCAGCGGTTGCAGCGCTGCGGCGCTCACGCTGTTCCAGAAACCGCGCCATGGGCGTGGCGTCATGCTGCCGCGGTGCATTGGCGGGGCTGTCACGGAATTCGGATGGCGTTCCTCGCGCAGTTGGCTGCGTTGTCCGTGGGTGTTCAGGCGGTTTAAAAGTGTTTCCATGGAATGACGAAGGCAAAGCCTGTGCCAGTCTGGAAAAATCCTTTTAAATCAATCTCTTGCAGCAGTTTCATTGGCTGCGTGCCAGTTGTGATGCTAAAAACTGCTGGTTTACCCTTGTTTTTGTCGCCAGCCAGCGACAGGCCATGGGTGAATGGCCGACGTTCTACGAATTAGTGTTTTAAATCAATGGCTTGGCCGTGTCGCTATCCGGCGACAGGCTCTGACGGTGCTGGCCCCGCATCGGTCTTGAAGTGCCCCGAGGTCAGCCCGTGTTTTTGCATCAGACGGTAAAACTCGGTGCGATTCCGGTCGGCCAAACGGGCGGCGTCGGCCACATTGCCGTCGGTCAGCTTCAGCAAACCAACCAAGTACTCGCGCTCAAAACGCTGACGCGCGTCAGCCAAGCTCAGCACTTCCATGCTCGGTGAGCGCAGGGCGCGCTGCATCAGCGCCAGCGAAATCAGCGGCGTGGTCGACAGCGCGCAGACCTGCTCAACAACGTTGTGCAATTGCCGCACATTGCCCGGCCATGCCGCTGTGCTCAAGGCCTTCAGGGCTTCAGGCGCGAAACCGCTGAGGCGCTTGCTGTACTTTTGCGCCAGCTTCAAGAGGAAGTGATTCGCCAGTAGCGGAATGTCTTCGCGCCGGTCGGACAGCGGTGGCAGCGTCAGGGTCACGACATTCAGCCGGTAATACAAGTCGGCGCGAAACAGGCCTTCGGCCATGGCGGCGTCCAGGTCATGGTGTGTGGCCGAGATGATACGCACGTCCACTGGAATCGATTGGCTAGACCCGAGCGGGCGCACCACGCGCTCTTGCAGCACGCGCAGCAGTTTGACTTGCAGGGCCGGCGGCATATCGCCGATTTCGTCGAGCAGCAGCGTGCCGCCGTCGGCCGCCTGAAACAAGCCTTTGTGGTTGGCCACGGCATCGGTGAAGGCACCCTTCATGTGGCCGAACAGTTCGGACTCCAGCAAGGCTTCTGGAATGGCACCGCAATTGACCGCCACAAAGGGCTTGTTGGCGCGGGCGCTGGCTTGGTGAATCGACTGCGCCAGCAACTCCTTGCCGGTGCCGCTTTCGCCGCGAATCAGCACGCTGGCATCGGTCTGCGCGACCATGCGCGCTTCCGCCAAGGCTTCGGCCATGCGGTTCGAGCGGCTGATGATGCCGCTTTGCCAGACGCTGCTGCCTGCGCTGGCCGGTGTGTCGCCGGGCGCGCTGAGTTCCAGCGCTTGCCCGATTTTGTCGAGCAAGGCCTTGCCATCGAACGGTTTCGTCAGGTAGGTGAAAACGCCGCGCTCAGTGGCCTGCACCGCGTCCGGAATGGTGCCGTGTGCGGTCAACAAAATCACCGGCAGCGAAGGGTGCAGCAAACGGACTTCGTCAAACAGCGCCAGTCCGTCACGGCCGGGCAGTTGCACATCGCTCAGCACCAGCTGCGGTCTTTCAATGTGCAGCTGCGTCAGCGCAGCTTCGGCCGAGGTGGCGGTGCTGACGCGGTAACCGGCGGCGTTCAGGCGCAGCGTGAGCAGGCGCAGCATGTCGGGGTCGTCGTCCACCACCAGCACGTGGGCGGCGGTTTTCAGGGCG
>CANFZL010000217.1 GCA_947451205.1 Comamonadaceae bacterium | reverse complement strand
TACGCTTGCCAACCATGTAGGCACCGACCAGACCAGCGACGGCTGCGTTGATGTGCACCACCGTGCCACCAGCGAAGTCCAAGGCACCCGACTGCCAGAGATAACCACCCTTGGCGTTCATCGCATCGACCACTTCTTTGCCTGTGTAGGCATCAGGACCCATCCAGAACCACACCATGTGAGCGATCGGTGCGTAGCTGAAGGTGAACCAGATGACCATGAACAGCAGCACTGCGGAGAACTTCATGCGTTCAGCGAAAGCGCCAACGATGAGTGCGCAAGTGATGCCGGCGAACGTGGCCTGGAAGGCTGCGAAGACGATTTCAGGAATCACGACGCCTTTGCTGAAGGTCGCTGCGTTGGCAAACGTGCCTGCCGCGTTGTCCCAGATGCCGGCCATGAAGAGTCGGTCAAAGCCGCCAAAGTAGGCATTGCCCTCAGTGAAGGCCAAGCTGTAACCATAGATAAACCACAGCACGACGATCAAGGAGAACGTGACCATGACTTGCATGAGCACCGACAGCATGTTTTTGCTGCGAACCAGGCCGCCGTAGAACAGGGCGAGGCCCGGGACGACCATCAGAATGACCAGAATCGTTGAGGTCATCATCCAGGCGGTGTCGCCTTTGTTGGGAACGAGAGCCGGTGCAGCGGCAGCTTCAGCCGGTGCAGCGACTGCGGCGGCAGGCGCCGTAGCAGGTGATGCATCAGCCGGTTTGGCTTCAGCAGGCGCGGCAACAGAAGTCGCAGCAGGGGCGGCCGCAGGTGCTTGTGCCATCACCGCGACACCGGAGGTCAGCAAACTCAACCCGAGGGCAAGGCTGGCAAGTAGTTTTTTCATGACAATGTTCTCTTTTTAGGTGGAGTCTGAGTCTTACAGCGCTTCTTTACCGGTTTCACCGGTACGGATGCGCACGACCTGCTCGAGGTTGTAGACGAATACCTTGCCGTCACCGATCTTGCCGGTGCGGGCTGCGCCCTCGATGGCTTCGATCACGCGGTCGACCAGCTCGTCAGAGACGGCGGCTTCAATCTTGACCTTCGGCAGAAAGTCGACGACGTATTCGGCGCCGCGGTACAGCTCTGTGTGACCTTTTTGGCGACCGAAACCTTTGACTTCGGTGACCGTGATGCCTTGCACGCCAATGCCGGAGAGGGCTTCGCGCACCTCATCGAGCTTGAACGGTTTGATGATGGCCGTGACGAGTTTCATGTTCGTTTTCTCCTTTTTATGCAAAAAAGCGGAGCGGGTTCTGCCGCTCCTGCCGGGTTTAGATGGCTTTGGTAAACATGGCGATAAACGTGCCGCTGTTTATCGATTTGCTGCTGTCGATAGCGTAGGTGTAAGAATTTTTCTTGTTGGCACCCACGTAAGAACCGGTCACAGACATACCTTCACCGAGGTCATACGAAGCGCCAACGCTGTAATCCATGTAATCCGTACCGCCCGCGCTTTTACCGGAACTCGTGAACATAGTGCTGCCAACCGATGCTTTGAGCGTCACTTTAGGCATGACTTCTTGCGCGAAGGCTAGGTTCAAATAACCAGTACCGCGAGCGTCATGGGCGCCGGTAACGCCTGTACTAAAGTAACCTTTAGAGACCGTGTTGGAGTACTTGGCTGTGACTGGGCCATAGCTGGCAGCAGCATAGAGCTCTGTGGTGTTGGCCTGCGTCGCGCCCGGGTAGTAGTAAGTCAGCGCACCGACGTCCATGCCGAAATCACCCAAAGGAAACTTGTAGCCGCCGTACAGATCGACTTCGACGTTGGCTTTATCACCATTCGGGGTCAGGAAGTTGACCGTCGAGTTCCAGTTGCCGACGTAAAAGCCATTCGGGTTGGCGTAATCAACACCGCCTTGCAGGGCTGGCTTGAAGCCCGTGGTTTTAGAGGTGTTCTGGTCTTGACCGCGGTACTTGTAGTTGCTGACGGCCGAGATGTTGTACGAGACAGGGTCCACAGGTGCGGCTTCTGGCGCTGCGGTTTGAGCGAAAGCCGAACCGGACAATGCGATCAGAGCGGCTAGGGTGACTTGAGCGGGTGCGAACTTCATGGAGATCTCCGGGTAGTGAAAAAAAATATTGGTACCCAACTCCGATAGCATTTAGCGTGCCACCGTTTAAATGAGTTATTACGATATACAGTCGTCGAATTCAAACTGAACATTTATGCACTTAAGACAACTGCACTCTTTAGCACCAAAGGCGTGCAGTGAAGCGCGCGCTTATTTGGTGCGCACCAAGGAGTCGACCTCATCATGAGCCTTTCTTTAGTGCATAGCCGTGCGCTTTTGGGTTTGCAAGCCCGTCCAGTTGTCGTGGAGGTGCATTTGGCCAACGGACTGCCGAGCTTCACGCTGGTCGGTTTGGCTGACACCGAAGTGAAAGAAGCACGCGAACGGGTTCGCTCCGCCATTCAAAACAGCGGGCTGGAGTTTCCGGGTAACAAACGCATCACGGTGAACTTGGCGCCGGCTGATTTGCCAAAAGATTCAGGCCGCTTTGACCTGCCTATAGCGCTCGGCATCTTGGCGGCCAGTGGCCAGCTCGACCCCCGCAAACTCGCGGGCTATGAGTTTGCGGGTGAGTTGTCTTTGGGCGGCGACTTGCGGCCGGTGCGCGGCGCGCTGGCCATGAGTCTGGCCTTGGCGTCAGAAGCTGGCAGCAAACGGGCGCAACTGGTGTTGCCCGAAGGCAGCGCCCAAGAAGCCGCTTTGGTGCCGGATGTGCGCATTTACCGCGCGCTGCATTTGCTCGACGTGGCGAAACAGTTTTTACCCGGCGATGTGCCGCCAGAAGCCGACGACGGCTGGGTTCGCGTCGCCACCACCGACAAACCCGGCGAGGCACATTACCCCGACTTGGCAGACGTGAAAGGCCAGGCCGCCGCCAAGCGCGCGTTAGAGATCGCTGCGGCGGGTGGCCATTCACTACTTTTAATGGGTGCACCTGGCTCTGGCAAGTCGATGTTGGCGCAGCGCTTCGCCGGCTTGCTGCCGGCCATGACCACGCAAGAAGCACTGGAAAGCGCGGCTATTGCCTCGCTCGGCGGCCGCTTTTCTTTAGCGCGTTGGGCCGTAAGGCCGACCTGCTCGCCGCATCACACGGCCAGCGCGGTGGCCTTGGTCGGTGGCGGCTCGCCACCCCGGCCTGGCGAAATTTCGCTGGCGCACTGCGGCGTGCTGTTCTTAGACGAGTTGCCGGAATTCCCCAGAGCCGCACTTGAAGCGCTGCGTGAACCACTGGAAACCGGCTGCATCACGATTGCCCGGGCGGCGCAGCGGGCTGAGTTTCCGGCGCGCTTTCAACTCATTGCCGCGATGAACCCTTGCCCCTGCGGCTACTTGGGCTCCAGCCTGCGCGCCTGCCGCTGCTCACCTGAGCAAGTGGCGCGCTACCAGGGCAAGCTCAGCGGCCCTTTGATCGACCGGATTGACCTGCATGTCGAAGTGGGTGCGCTGGCGGCGCACGAACTCATCAACGCACCCGCTGGCGAAGGCACGGCCAGCATCCGCCAACGCGTGGTCGCCGCGCGCGACCGCGCCGTCAACCGTCAAGGCAGCGCCAACCAAGCGCTGGAAGGCCAAGCCATCGACGCGCAATGCCAACTGGAAGCGGCCACGGCGACCTTTCTGAACACGGCAGCCAGCCGGCTCGGCTGGTCAGGTCGCAGCATTCACCGCTGCTTGAAAGTGGCTCGCACCATCGCCGATCTGGCCGGCGCCGCGCAAGTCGATGCCGGCCATGTGGCCGAGGCGGTGCAGTACCGGCGGGCCTTGAAAGGGGTTTGATCCGGCCAGGGTCAAAGGCTTGCTTTGAGCCGCTGCGGAACACGCCGCGCCACCTGTCCCGGCGCATCGTCGGACTGCAGCACGGCACCCAAGGCGTGGCGCTGGCCGTTGCAGACCTCGTGGCTGATGGCCAGGTTCTCTTGGTGCGAGTTCCCGCCTTCGCTCAAGGGCTGGATGTGTTCCAACGTGGCCGCCTGCTGCAGCACATGCTCACCGCAGACCCAGCACGGCACCACGCCATGCATCTGCCGGGCGATGGTCTTGTAGATCTTGTCGCGGGTCAGGCCGAGTCGACTCATCAGGCGCTCACAAGTTCGGAGCCAGCAAGCGCTCTAAGTCAGCGGCTTTGAGCCCGCGCCGTTTGGCCAGGTCTTGCAGCTGGTCGTCGCCGATTTTGCCGACGTTGAAGTAGACGCTGTCCGGATGGCTCAGGTAAAAACCGCTGACACTGGCAGCCGGTGTCATGGCCAGACTTTCGGTCAAGGCCATGCCGATGTCGTCGGCTTTGAGCAGGTCGAACATGGCTTGCTTGACGCTGTGGTCTGGGCACGCCGGGTAGCCGGGCGCCGGACGAATGCCCAGGTATTTTTCGCTGATCATGTCGTCGGTGCTGAGTGCTTCGTCAGCCGCGTAGCCCCACAGGTCTTGCCGCACGCGCTTGTGCATGGCTTCGGCAAAGGCTTCGGCCAAACGGTCGGCCAGCGCTTTTAGCATGATCGATGAGTAGTCGTCGTGGTCGTCCTGAAAGTACTTCTCTTTTTTCTCGGCGCCAATGCCGGTGGTGACGGCAAACACGCCAATGTAGTCGGGCAGCAGAAAGGTGTTGTGGCCTTCTGCG
>CANFZL010000216.1 GCA_947451205.1 Comamonadaceae bacterium | reverse complement strand
GGCAATGCCAAAGACGCCGTGCCGAGCATCGTTGAGATCAAGAACTACATGTTCGCCGAGCAAAAGCGCGGCGGTGCCATTCTGGCCGGCTTCGAGCACTTGGACGATCGCTACCTGAAGGCGGTGGGTTACGCCACCAAATCCAAGCGCGGCGGTTTGCCCAAGATGGTGCTGTTCGGCGACATCGCGGGCGACGACGCCGATGCGGTGGCGCGCGCTACGTCCGAAGTGGTGCGCCTGGCCAACTCGCGCGAAGGCGAGGGCTTCATCGCCGTCAGCCCCGACGCGCGTAAAAAATTCTGGCTCGACCGCAAGCGCACGGCGGCTATTTCGCGCCACACCAATGCCTTCAAGATCAATGAAGACGTGGTCATTCCGCTGCCGCGCATGGCCGAGTACACCGACGGTATTGAGCGCATCAATATTGAGCTGAGTCTGGCCAACAAGCTCAAGCTGTGCAACGAACTCGAAGCCTTTTTCGCTAAAGGCCAGCTGCCTTTGGGCAAGTCTGACGACGCCAACGACATCCCTTCGGCTGAGCTGCTCGAAGACCGTGTCGTGCAGGCGCTGGCACTGGTGCGCGAGGTCCGCACACTTTGGAGCGGCTGGTTGGATGGCGTGGAAACCTTGTTCCCCGAGTTGCAAAACCATACCTTGCGTGCCAGCTGGAAAACCCAGCTCCGCGCGCCGCTGCAAGCCATCTTCAACGGTGCTGCTTTCCAGCCGATTTTGGACGAGTGCGCGGCTGTGCATAAGCGTGTGCTGAAGGGCCGCGTCTGGGTCGCTTTGCACATGCACGCGGGTGACGGCAATGTCCACACTAATCTGCCGGTCAACAGCGACGACTACGACATGCTGCAAACCGCCCACGCGGCGGTGGCCCGCATCATGGTGTTGGCGCGCTCACTAGATGGTGTGATTTCAGGCGAACACGGCATTGGCATCACCAAGCTGGATTTCCTGACCGAAGCCGAGTTGCAGCCGTTCACCGATTACAAAAAACGGGTGGATCCGGAAGGCCGTTTCAACAAGGGCAAGTTGCTGCGCGACGCCGCTTTCCCAGCTGATTTGACCAACGCCTACACGCCGAGCTTTGGCCTGATGGGCCACGAGTCGCTGATCATGCAGCAGTCAGACATTGGCGCGATTGCCGGCAGTATCAAAGACTGCCTGCGTTGCGGCAAATGTAAACCGGTGTGTGCCACGCACGTGCCGCGCGCCAACCTGCTGTACAGCCCACGCAACAAAATTCTGGCGACTTCGCTGCTGATCGAAGCCTTCTTGTACGAAGAGCAAACAAGGCGCGGCATCTCGATCAAGCACTGGGAAGAATTCGAAGACGTGGCTGACCATTGCACGGTCTGCCACAAGTGCTTGACGCCTTGCCCGGTCGATATCGACTTTGGCGAGGTCTCAATGAACATGCGCAACTTGTTGCGCAAGATGGGCCAAAAATCATTCCGGCCTGGCAATGCGGCGGCGATGTTCTTTTTGAACGCCACCAACCCGCAGACCATCAAGTTCATGCGCAGCGCCATGGTCGATGTCGGCTTCAAGGTGCAGCGCGTGGCCAATGACCTGATGCGGTCATTGACGCGCAAACAGACCGCCAAACCGCCTTCCAGCGTTGGGAAGGCGCCGATCAAAGAGCAGGTGATTCACTTCATTAATAAGAAGATGCCGGGCGGTCTGCCGAAGAAAACGGCGCGGGCGCTGCTCGACATTGAAGACAAAGACTACGTTCCGATCATCCGTAACCCGCTGAACACGACGGCGGAAACTGAAGCTGTTTTCTATTTTCCAGGTTGTGGTTCTGAGCGTTTGTTCTCGCAGGTCGGGCTGGCCACGCAGGCCATGCTCTGGCATGCCGGTGTGCAAACTGTCTTGCCGCCGGGCTATCTGTGCTGCGGTTACCCGCAACGCGGCAGCGGTCAGTTTGACAAAGCCGACAAGATCATCACCGACAACCGGGTGCTGTTTCACCGCATGGCCAACACGCTCAACTACCTCGAAATCAAGACTGTGGTGGTGAGTTGCGGTACTTGCTATGACCAGTTGCAGGGTTATGAGTTCGAGAAGATTTTCCCCGGTTGCCGCATCATCGACATCCATGAATACTTGCTTGAGAAAAACATCACCCTGCGCACCGATGCGCCCGGTCAAGGCTATCTGTACCACGACCCGTGCCACAGCCCGATGAAATTGCAAGAGCCGATGAAGACGGTCAAAGCCTTGTTGGGCGACAACGTTCTCAAAAACGAGCGTTGCTGCGGTGAGTCCGGCACGCTGGGGGTGACCCGGCCTGACATCTCGACGCAGATTCGCTTTCGCAAAGAAGAAGAGTTGCAAAAGGGCGAGGCCGCATTGCGCGCCAGTGGGGCTGTGGCCGCCGCCGGTCCGGTGAAGATTCTCACCAGCTGCCCGAGTTGCCTGCAAGGCTTGTCGCGCTTTGGCGATGACCTGAACAACGGTCTGCTTGAGGCTGACTACATCGTGGTCGAGATGGCGAACCAGATTCTGGGCAAAGACTGGTTGCCAAACTATGTCGAGGTCGCCAATCGCGGCGGCATCGAACGCGTGCTGGTGTGAGCTTCACGCCGCCCTCATTTCAACTTTAATCACTGAAAGCACGCTCATGGCAGGTCTTCAAACTGGGGCGCCGACACCCACGGCTATCACGCTGCACAGCCAGTCTCGGCAGTTGCAGGTGACGTTTTCTGACGGCTCGGATTTTCAGATTCCATTTGAGCTGATGCGCGTCTATTCGCCATCAGCTGAAGTGCAGGGGCACGGGCCCGGCCAAGAAGTCTTGCAAACCGGTAAGCGTGAAGTCACCTTGGTCGAGTTAGAGCCGATTGGCAATTACGCCGTCAAGCCTGTTTTTTCGGACGGCCATGACACCGGCCTGTTCTCGTGGGATTACCTGTACTTTCTGGGCTCGGAGCAGAACCGTTTGTGGGCCGATTACCTGGCCCGTTTGCAAGCGGCCGGTGCTGAGCGCGATGCGCCCATGACCCGCGGCGGCGGTTCTGCCTGCGCCAGCCACTGAGATCACTCATGAGCAACACCCATTTCGGTTTTGAATCGGTCGACGAGCAAGAAAAGGCAAGGCGCGTGCGCGGCGTTTTCGATTCGGTCGCGTCCAAATACGACGTCATGAACGACTTGATGTCGGCGGGCCTGCACCGTGTTTGGAAGGCCTACACCGTCAAAGTGGCGAATGTCCGTGACGGTCAATCGGTCCTTGACATCGCCGGCGGCACGGGCGATTTAGCCTTGGCGTTTGCGCCTCAGGTCGGGCCGACAGGTCGCGTGGTTCACACCGACATCAACCAAGCCATGCTGAGCGAAGGCCGCAATCGTCTGTTGGACGCTGGCGTGGCCCTGCCGACGCTGGTCTGCGATGCTGAGAAGCTGCCTTTCCCGGATGCCAGTTTTGACGTCGTCACCGTGGCTTTTGGCCTGCGCAACATGACGCACAAGGATGTCGCCCTCAAGGAAATGAATCGCGTCCTCAAGCCGATGGGCAAACTGCTGGTGTTGGAGTTTTCCAAAGTTGCCAAGCCGCTGGAAAAAATCTACGACTGGTATTCGTTCAAGGTTTTGCCGCGGCTCGGCAAGCTGGTGGCCAATGACGATTCGAGCTACCGCTATTTGGCTGAATCGATTCGCATGCACCCCGACCAAGACGCGCTGAAGGCCTTGATGCACCAGAGCGGTTTTGGTCATGTGGACTATCACAACCTCACTGGCGGCATGGTTGCATTGCATGTGGGTATCAAATGCTGATCCAGTTTGGGTTTAATCCGACTTTGATGTGTCTTGTGTAAAAGTGAGATGAACGTAAAAGATCTAATTCTTCAGCGATTGGCTGGTGTATTTAATTGATAAGGGTGGAGACATTATGAAAATCTGGTCAGCAATTTTGGCGCTCGCGTTGACAGCCACCTTGGGCCTGAGCGGCGTTGATGCCGAAGCCAAACGCATGGGTGGCGGCAAGTCTATCGGCAAGCAATCGTCTAACGTCACGCAGCGCGAGGCATCACCGCCTGCGGGTGGTTCTGCCGCGCAAGCCGCTAGGCCTGCTGCGCCCGCAGCGGCTGCAGCTGCACCGAAGAAGCCTTGGGGCGCCATGCTCGGCGGTTTGGCTGCTGGTCTCGGTTTGGCTTGGCTAGCGTCTTCGCTGGGTCTGGGTGCTGGGCTGGCGCAGTTCATGACCTTTGCTCTGATGGCACTGGCAGTCATGCTGTTGATCGGCTTCGTCATGCGCAAACTCAAGGCCAATCGTGAAGGTGAAGGTCAGTCGTCCTCGCCTTTTGCTTTTCAGGGCGCAGGTGCCATGCCAGCGCGTGACTACAGTCCGGCCAATGTGGGTAACGACGCTTCGGCCCGACCTTGGGAGCGTCCTAGTGCGTCGTTTGAATCGGCTTCAGCACCGGCTTCCACGGCTGCAGCTGGCGGTTCGATGATTGGCTCGGCGCTGATGGGTTCACAGTCTTGGGGCGTGCCAGCGGGCTTTGATGCCGACGGCTTCTTGACCGCTTGCAAGACCAATTTCGTGACCTTGCAAGACGCTTGGGATCGCTCCGACATCAGCTCCCTGCGGGCCATGATGACGGACGACATGCTG
>CANFZL010000215.1 GCA_947451205.1 Comamonadaceae bacterium | reverse complement strand
GAACATCAGTGCGCCGATTTGCTTTTGCTCGCTCCTCGTCGTAAGCACCTCTTCTAGCCGTTTTGTCAACAACTGCCGGTTCGGCAGTTGTGTCAGAGGGTCGTAAAAAGCCAGATGCTCGATTTGCTCGTCTGCGGCTTTGCGCTCGGTGATGTCGCGGCCAACTGCGACCCAATGTGTCAGACCGCGGTGTTGGTAGTCGATTGGCACCATGCTTAACTCCAGCCAAAACTGCTCACCATTTTTTTTGTAGTAAATCAGCTCAGCATTCACCGTTAGCGAGTTGCGCAGGGCGTGGTTGATACGGCTGAGTGCCTTGCGCTGGGTATTCGGACCTTGCAGCAACTCTTGCGTTCGCCCCATCACCTCGACTTGGCTGTAGCCTGTTTGCTTCACAAAAGCCTCGTTGACAAAAACGATCTCGGGCCATGCCCCTTCGTGCCCTACTTCGGCGATCAGCACCATGTCGTTGAGTCGTGCAATGCTGGTCTGCAGCAGCCTCAGCAGTTCTTGCTCATGGTGGCGTTCGGTGACATCTTGTAAATAAACAGCCAAGCCATCTTCAAATGGATAGACCCGCAGCGCCAGCCACTTTTTCTGCCAAGGGTAGAACGCTTCATTTTTCTGCCAAGGGTAGAACGCTTCAAATTCTGCGAAGTTTCCACTCTGCAACGCATGGATGATCTCTTGGTGCAGTCGACTGGAACCGTTGTGCGCCAGTTCACTCCAGATGGGACTGCCTAGAAGCGCCGTACTTGGGCGCCCCAAAAGGCGCTCGCTGACCGGGTTGACGTAGGTGAAACGTCCCTCACGGTCGAGTGTGACAAAGGCCTCTTCGAGACTGGCCAGTGTGCTACTGAGCTGCATCAGCACGCGTTGTGATGCGTTTTCACCTTGCTTTTTCTCAGTCAAGTCGAGCAGCACGCCCTGCAGGGCTGCGACGGCGCCGGCGTCGTCTTGCACCGCCTGACCCGCCATCTGAACCCACAAGCGTCTACCTGCAGAGGTGACGATTTCCGCCTTCAATTCAAAAGACGTGCCGTCACGCTGGCAGGCCTTGATGGCATCGTTCGTTAAGGCTCGCGTCGCTGGCGAAAATAGCGTGAGAAAACCCTGCCAATCAGGCGCTTGACTCAGCTCCAACAACAACAACATGCCAGCCGTCATGCACAGCTTTTGGCTGGCAAGATCAAGTGTCCAGCATCCAGCGTGTGCACTTTTCTCAAGCTGGCTGAGCCAGCTTTGCAAGGGTAGCGAGGGCTGACTCACGGTGCGGCGCTGGCTTTCTGAGGGGGGCTGACGTGATGCATCTGGTTGGCTATGGATGTCGTAGCGAAAAACAAGGTGTAGCGATAAACGCTCAGGGCGAGCTTACTGCGTTGCTCACGCACACGGAAGTCACCAACAGGGAAAACCGGTCAAGTCCTACGACTGTTGCCGTTGATGACCTAACCATCTTGCGGCTTGCCTGTTTAAAGTTAATTGCTTGTTTTGCCGATGCGATTCAGAGCCGATGACCCAAAAAAAATGATCATGAAGCCACTGTTCGACCAACTCAAGACGTGTGCCGACCTCGACAGTCTGCGGTCGACCTTGCATGTCTTGTGCGCGCCGCTTGGAACGGTCGCTGAACTTGAGGTATTTCAGGTCGACCAAGCCGGGCGTCATCAGGCCATATGTTTTTGGCACATGCAGTCAAAAGACGAAGACGCGCGGGTGATGCGGGAGTGGGGGGTCGGTCGCTTCGGGGGCGAGTTGGTCGCGGTGGTTGATCTCGAGCCCATCGCCCCCGAACGTCCCACTTAATTCGTTACGCCTCTTGCATGTGACTGTGGCGCTTTTATGCTGAGCCATCGGTAGCATTGGTTTCTTTCATAAAAAGGAACTTCTTGATGGCTCAACCATTTTTCGGCAGACGAGATTCAGAACCCGCTGGCCTACGTCCTGGCGCCGTCAGCAACCAGAGCAATCCCATTAACTCAGTGCAGGTGCCAGCTTCTGCGGCCAAGCCGGCGTTGGACAACACGGCCACCCATCCGGCCACGAGCACCGAAGTGCCTGGCAAGGAACTCGGCAGCAAGCTCACTGTCGGTCCGAACATCAAACTCAAGGGCGTCGAGATCACCGATTGCGACACCTTGGTGGTGGAAGGCACGGTCGAGGCCACAATGGACTCTCGCGTGATTCAAATCTCAGAGCTCGGTGCTTTCAAAGGCTCCGCGGATATCGACATCGCCGAGATTCATGGTCAGTTCGACGGCAACCTCACGGTGCGTCAAAAGCTGGTGATCTACGCTACCGGCAAAGTGATCGGCAAGATCCGCTACGGCAAGTTGGTGATCGAAGAAGGCGGGCAGATTTCGGGCGACATTCAGGTTGGCTCGGCAGGTACTGGTTCGTCGGCGCATTCAAGCTCTGCAAACGTCGCTAGGGCTGATGTGCAGCGAGTGGCCTGAAAAGATTCCACTGGTTGATTCAAATCAGCCGCAATACCAACGGTAGCAGCAACGACGCCAACACCACTTGCAGGCCGAGTGCCAGTGCAGCATAGGCCCCCGCATCGGCATGGACCTGCATTGCCCGCGCAGCGCCAATGCCATGCGAGGTGGTGCCCAAGGCGAAGCCTCGGGCCGTCCAGCCGGCGGCATCTGTCGGGATGCCCAGCGCGTCAAACAAGTACTTGCCACTGAGCGCGCCGATCAGGCCCGTCACCACCGAGAAAACAGCGGTCAGCGCCGGAATGCCGCCGATGCTAGCGGCAATGCCCATGGCGACTGGCGCTGTGACGGACTTGGGTGCCAGCGACAACAACACGTCGCTTGGCAAACCCACCGCCCAGCCCAAGGCCAAGGCAGAACCACTGGCGGCCACACCGCCGGCCAACGCGGCCAGTAGCAATCTGCCCCAACGGCGCTTGAGATCTGCACGGCGCTGCCACAGCGGCCAAGCCAAGGCCACCACGGCGGGGCCCAATAAGAAGTGAATGAACTGCGCACCGGCAAAGTAAGTCGGGTAAGGCACGCCGGTCAGCAGCAGGCCCGAGGCAATCACCGTCACCGTCCAGAAAACCGGGTTGGCCCACGGCGCATGGTTGACGGCCGTGTAGGCCGCTTGCGCCAGCAAATAAACCACCAGCGTGGCCGTCAGACCGAACAGCGGCGTAGCCGACAGGTAGACCCACAGCTCAACAAAATTAGACATGTTTGCGCTGCTCGTCTGTGTTGTTGCTGTCGTCATCACGACGCCACAGGTAGTTCAGCAGCAGCGCCGTCACGGCCAGCCCGATCAGCGTCGAGATCACCAGCACCAGCAACATGCGGCCGCCATATTGACTGACGATGGACAGATGCGTCATGACGCCGACGCCCACCGGCACAAAGAGCAGCGATAAATGTGACAGCAGGTAATTGGCGCAGGCCGACACTGGCTCTCTGACCACCGCCCAGCGCAACGCTATCAGCAGCAACATCATGCCGACCACCGGCCCAGGCAAAGGCAATGACAAGCCGCGTGACAACAGCTCGCCCATAGACTGCAAAACCAGTAGCCAGCCGAGGCCGCGCAGTCCGTTCATGTTGATATTTCTTGTTTAAAAGCGTGGCAAATCCGGGTGCGCGATTTGGCCACCGCGCACCAGCATCTTGCCGTACTCAGCGCAGCGTTGCAGCGTCGGAATCACCTTGCCGGGATTCAGCAGACCGCGCGCATCAAAGGCCCGTTTAACGCCGAACATCTGCTCGTTTTCAGCGGCGCTGAACTGCACGCACATGCTGTTGAGTTTTTCAACACCAACGCCGTGTTCCCCGGTGACGGTGCCACCCATGGCGACGCTGGTTTCCAAAATATCCGCACCAAACAACTCGCAGCGGTGCAGCTGGTCGGCATCGTTCGCGTCAAACAAAATCAGCGGGTGCAGATTGCCGTCACCCGCATGAAAAACGTTGGCGCAGCGCAATTGGTATTTCTTTTCCATCTCGCCAATCGCCAGCAAAATATCGGCCAGGCGATTGCGCGGAATGGTCGAGTCCATGCACATGTAGTCGGGGCTGATGCGGCCAGACGCCGGGAAGGCATTTTTACGGCCGCTCCAAAAGCGCAAGCGCTCGGCTTCGTCTTGGCTGACCGTGATGGCCGTGGCGCCGCAGCGTGTCAGCACCTCGCTCATGCGGCCAATTTCTTCTTCAACTTCTTCCGGCGTGCCGTCGCTTTCGCAGAGCAAAATAGCCGCTGCTGTGAGGTCGTAACCTGCGTGCACAAAGTCTTCTACGGCGGCGGTCATCGGCTTGTCCATCATCTCCAGCCCGGCCGGAATGATGCCCGCGGCAATCACTGCGGCCACCGCGTCACCGGCTTTGCGCAGGTCGTCAAAGCTGGCCATGATGCAGCGCGCCAGTTGCGGTTTGGGCACCAGCTTGACGGTGACTTCAGTGGTCACCGCCAGCATGCCTTCGCTGCCGATGATGACGCTGAGCAAGTCGTAGCCCGGCGCGTCCAGCGCATCGCTACCGAACTCAATTTCATCACCTTCAATCGTGAAGCCGCGCACCTTGAGCACGTTGTGCACGGTCAGCCCGTACTTCAGGCAATGCACGCCGCCTGAGTTTTCGGCGACGTTGCCGCCGATGGTGCAGGCG
>CANFZL010000214.1 GCA_947451205.1 Comamonadaceae bacterium | reverse complement strand
GGGCGTTATTTTGTCGGGCAGCCATGCCAGCGTCTACGAAGAGTCGACTGACAAAGCGCCTCAGGCAGTCTTCGATTTGGGCATTCCTGTCCTCGGTATTTGCTACGGCATGCAGACCATGGCGCAGCAGCTTGGCGGCAAAGTTGAAGGCGGAACCACCCGCGAATTTGGATACGCCGAAGTGCGGGCGCGCGGTCACACGACGCTGCTCAAAGACATCGCCGACTTCACCACGCCCGACGGCCACGGCATGCTCAAGGTCTGGATGAGTCATGGCGACAAAGTCACCGCCATGCCACCCGGCTTCAAGCTCATGGCCTCAACCGAATCCTGCCCAATCGCCGGCATGGCCGATGAAGTCCGCAAGTACTACGCGGTGCAATTTCACCCTGAAGTCACGCACACCGTGCAAGGCCAAGCACTGCTCAATCGCTTCGTGCTCGACATCTGCGGCACGCGGCAAGACTGGGTCATGGGTGATTACATCCAAGAAGCAGTCGCCAAAATCCGCGAGCAAGTGGGCGACGAAGAAGTCATCCTCGGCCTGTCCGGCGGCGTTGATTCGTCAGTGGCCGCGGCGCTGATCCACCGCGCCATCGGCGACCAATTAACCTGCGTTTTTGTGGACCACGGCCTGCTGCGTCTGAACGAAGGTGACATGGTCATGGACATGTTCGTCGGCAAACTGCACGCCAAGGTCATTCGTGTTGACGCAGCGGCTCAGTTTCTCGGTCACCTGGCGGGCGTCAGCGAACCTGAAGCCAAACGCAAGATCATCGGCCGTGAATTCGTCGAAGTGTTCAAGGCCGAGGCCGCCAAACTCAAGGCTGCAGACGCATCCTCCAAAGGCGCCAAGTGGCTGGCCCAAGGCACGATTTACCCGGACGTGATTGAGTCCGGTGGTGGCAAAAACAAAAAAGCCATGACCATCAAGAGCCACCACAACGTCGGTGGCTTGCCGGAGCAACTGGGCTTGAAACTGCTCGAGCCACTGCGCGAATTGTTCAAAGATGAAGTCCGGGAACTGGGCGTCGCCTTGGGCCTGCCGCACGACATGGTTTACCGTCATCCGTTCCCAGGCCCGGGTCTTGGTGTGCGTATTTTGGGCGAAGTCAAACAAGAATTTGCGGACTTGCTGCGCCGCGCTGACGCCATCTTCATTGAAGAATTGCGCAACTTCAAAGACGCTGAGAGTGGCAAAAACTGGTACGAACTCACCAGCCAAGCCTTCACCGTCTTTTTGCCGGTCAAAAGCGTCGGCGTCATGGGCGATGGCCGCACTTACGAGTACGTCGTGGCCCTGCGCGCTGTGCAAACCAGCGACTTCATGACCGCCGACTGGGCTGAATTACCCTACGCCCTGCTCAAGAAAGTGTCTGGGCGCATCATCAATGAAGTGCGCGGCATCAACCGCGTGACCTACGACGTCAGCAGCAAGCCGCCTGCGACGATTGAGTGGGAATAATCACTTAACGCGCTATCGAGCACCATCTTCAAGGGATAAACACATGACCACGACTCTTAAAATTGATTTTGTCTCAGACGTGTCTTGCCCTTGGTGCGTGATTGGTCTCAAGGCGCTTGACCAAGCGCTGGTCCGCGTCAGTTCCGACGTGACTGCTGAACTTCATTTTCAGCCGTTTGAACTGAACCCGACTATGGGCCCAGAAGGCCAAGATATTACCGAGCACATCACCCAAAAATATGGCATTTCGGCGGACCAAGCCGAGGCCAACCGTGAAGCGATTCGTCAGCGCGGAGCGGCCTTGGGCTTCACCTTCAGTGGCAGCAATGCCGCCGGTGGTGGTCGCAGCCGCACTTACAACACCTTCGACGCGCATCGCCTGTTGCACTGGGCCGAAACTCTGGGCGAGGGCCGACAAAAGGCGTTGAAGGAGGGGCTTTTCAAGGCTTACTTCACAGACGGTGAAAGTCCGGCTTCCCATGATGTTTTGTTGAAACTTGCAGCCGAGGTGGGTTTAGATGCGGCCCGTGCCGCCGACATTCTGAGCTCAGATGAGTACGCCGCTGATGTTCGCGAACGCGAACAGTTCTACCAATCGCAGGGCATTCACTCCGTCCCGGCGATCATCATCAACGACAAACATCTTATCTCTGGCGGCCAGCCTGTTGAGGTTTTTGAGCAGGCCTTGCGGCAGATCGCAGCGCAGGGTTGAAAGATCAATTGGCGGGACACCTAGCCCTCCAAAAATCAATCTAGGGCCACTTAACTTGCCAATACTATTCCCCAGTGCGGATCTGCGCGCGGTATGTCTTGTGTGGTCTTTGCCTTCGCGTGAGCACGCAAGGCATTTGACGTCGTGCTTAAGATATTCAGCAACACCGGCTTCTGGAATTCAGCTTCCAAGATTGGCACCGCATGAATCGCAAACCACAAGCCGCCTGGCATCAACAAGGCCTCCGCATCGGGGGTCGCTTTTAAAACTTCGCGACCTAACTCCAATGCCAGTGCATGGTCGGCCAAGGCATTGGCCCCTTTGTTCTGAGACAGGGAACGACCGCGAGAACGGTATGCAAGTACCTCAATGCCCGCCGCTTTGAGATAAGCGATGAGGGCCGTGTTGACGGCTTCAGACCAGCGTGACGCTAAGGCGATTCGACGGATCCCTAAGTGGTTCAGCGTGTCTATGTGGGCCTCTAAATCGGTATCGCACACCAGACCCGTTCGCTCGCTGGCATCCGCCATCAAGCGCAAAGTGCGTTCGCGCCCCAGCGCTGCGGCGACAGGCACACCACTGAGCGCGATTCGATCCACCGGTTTTTTTGCTAGCAAGTCGAGGGATGAATAAAAAGCTGGCATTTGACTCTCGACCGAAGCCAAGGTGTACTCGGCCAAATCGAGACCTGTGGTAACCAGCATCATCCCTTCAGGGGCTACTCTGTAAAACTGGTAAGCGTCAACATCTGTGTAGCGGTGGGGAATGATGTAGCCGAGTTGTAGCCAGGGGGCAATAGGCGTCATTGTGCTTTGATACCCGCTGACTTGATGACCTTGGACCATTTGATGATTTCTTTGTTGATGTAGTTTGAGAGCTCGACGGGGGTACTGCCAATAGGCTCGATTCCATTGGTGACGAGTAGCGCATGAAAATCGGGCTGCTTGAGCACCTTCAGCATGGCAGTGTTGAGCTTTGTCACAACGTCCTTGGGTGTTCCTGCTGGTGCTAACACGCCATACCAAACGCTGGAGTCATAACCTGGCACCCCGGCCTCACTGAGCGTGGGCACATTTGGCAAGCCAGCGGATGCTTTTGTCGCGGTGATGGCGAGAGCCCGTAGGCGGCCATTTTTGACATGTTGGCTGGCACTCACGGGCGGCACAAAGAGCACTTGAACATGCCCCGACAGGACATCGTTAAGGGCTTGCCCGCCGCCTTTGTAGGGTGTGTGTGTCATGGTCGTCCCGGTCATGCTGGTGAACAACTCGGCCGCCATGTGCGCGCCACTGCCATTGCCCGAGGTCGCGTAATTGAGCTCACCCGGTTTGGCCTTGGCGAGGGCGATCAGTTCAGCCGCTGAGTTGACCGGCAAGGATGGATGCACAACCAGCAAATAAGGACCTTCGGCTAGCAGTGTGATGGGTGCATAGTCTTTTTGGGGGTCATAGGGCAATTTGTCGAACAAGCTGATATTGACTGCTAGCTGGGGAGTCAGTGCCAACAACAGTGTGTAGCCATCGGCGGGTGCGCGGGCCACGTAATCCATGCCCAAATTTCCACCCGCCCCGCCCCGGTTGTCAACGATCACCGGTTGACCCAGTTCAACAGCCAGTTTTTGGGCAAAAGGTCGTGCCAAGGTATCTGTACCGCCGCCGGGTGGATATGGCACGACCAGTTTGATGGGTTTGGCCGGATAGTTTTGTGCGTGTGCGCATGTGAGCAGTGATGCTGACAAGATAACGCTGAACACCGCTTTCCAGGATTTGATAAAAGCTGATCGAGATGAGGACTGTGGAATGAAAGTGGACATGTGAATTACTCGCCTACGATTCCAGCAGACTTGACTACGCGAGCCCACTTTGTGATTTCTTTTGAAATAAATATTGAAAAATCCGCAGGAGAATTGCCTTGTGGTTCAAACCCCTGCTGAATCAGTTTTTCACGAATGTCAGGGAGTTCTAGGATCTCCTTGATTTCACGATTTAACCTGTTCACGATATCGGCAGGCGTTCCCTTGGGTGCATACAAACCGTACCAAGTCGTTGCACTAAAGCCTAACAATCCGGCCTCAGAGACCGTTGGTAGATCGGGAAGTGCGATGGCTCGTTGGTCTGACGTCACGGCAATGGCGCGCAACTTACCAGACCGCACGAGAGGCATCGCTGCCGGCATGGTGGCAAAGAAAACTTGGACTTGCCCTCCCATCAAGTCCGAAAATGCAGCGCCACCGCCTTTGTAAGGGATGTGAACCATCTTGACTTGGGCCATCGTATTGAACAACTCCCCGGCCAAATGGGACGACGTTCCCAGGCCAGCCGACGGAAAATTAAGAGCACCCGGGTTCGCTTTTGCATAAGCCACCAGGTCAGCCACCGATTTGACGGGCACATCATTGTTGACGATCAGCATGTTCGGCGTGATGGCGACCAAAGAGATCGGACTCAGATCTTTTTGCGGGTCAAAAGGCAGTTTTTTATAAATGCTGACGTTGATCGCATTCGGTGCGACATTGCCCATGAGG
>CANFZL010000213.1 GCA_947451205.1 Comamonadaceae bacterium | reverse complement strand
TGCAGCCTGGGCAGCAGATCACGCTGTTCAATGGTCAGGGCGGCGAGTGGGACGCCAGCATCACGCGCATGGGCCGCAGCGATGTCGACGTCTGCTTGGGCGCGCACCGCGCCAGCGAGCGCGAAGCCGGCCGCCGCGTGCAATTGGCGTTGGGCATGCCTGCCAACGAACGCATGGATTGGCTGATCGAGAAAGCCGCTGAATTAGGCGTCAACAGTCTTCAACCGCTGCACACCAGCCGCAGCGTGCTGCGCCTGTCCGGCGAGCGCGCCGAGAAAAAACAGAACCACTGGCAGTCCGTGGCAGTGGCGGCCTGCGAACAATGCGGGGGGAACCGTGTGCCGTCGGTGGCGCCGGTGCGCGATCTGGCTACTTGGCTGAAGGCCTTGCCCGCCGCCACAGCCGACCAACCCGTGCTGCGCTGCCTGCTCTCTCTGGCCGAAGGCACGCAACCGCTGGCCCACGCGCTAGCTGGTTTGCCAGACAACGGAGCCGTGTGTTTTTTGAGCGGCCCGGAAGGCGGTTTGAGCGCGCAAGAAGAAACCTTAGCCATCGCCAGCGGGTTCACGCCAGTGACTTTGGGGCCGCGCGTACTGCGGGCAGAAACCGCCGCGCTGACGGCCTTGGTACTCGCCTTGAATCGGTGACCGCTCATTTTCTAAAAGTCGCCGGTCGCCCTTGTAAGCTCATGTATAAACGCTAGCTTATGAATATCAACCTCTGGCTTCTCACGCTCTGCCAAGGGCTGTTCCTGACCAACAACGTGACCTTCATCGCCATCAATGGCTTGGTCGGGCTGAGTCTGGCACCGTTGGGCTGGATGGCGACCTTGCCGGTGATGGGCTATGTGGTCGGCGGTGCTCTGTCGACGGGTCTGGTGGCGAAAACACAGAAACGCTTTGGCCGGAAAAACTCGTTTCAGCTAGGGCTGGCTGTCGCCTTGGGCTCCGCGCTTTTGTGCGCTTGGGCGGCTTACACCAGCCAGTTTTGGCTGCTGGTCGGGGCCACCTTGATAGCGGGGTACTACAACGCCAATGCGCAGCTGTACCGCTTTGCGGCCGCCGAGTTGGCCGTGCCAGCTTTCAAGGAAAAAGCGGTTTCACTGGTGATGGCGGGCGGCTTGATCGGCGCTGTGGCTGGGCCGAATCTCGCGGCCTATACACGTAACTTGACCGCCATTCCCTTTGCCGGCGCTTACCTGGCGTTGGCCGGGGTGGCGCTGCTGGCCATGCTGCTGCTATCTAGAATCAGCTTTCCACCAGTGCCGGTGCAAACCGCTCATTCAGGCGGCCGGCCGCTGGGCGTGATCATGCGCCAACCAGCCTTCATCGTGGCGGCAGCTGCCGGCGCCCTGGGTTACGGCGTGATGAACCTGTTGATGGCGGCCACGCCGATTGCCATGCAGGTGTGCGGCCTGCCTTTTTCGGACACGGCGCTGGTCTTGCAATGGCACGTGATTGGCATGTTTGCGCCCGGCTTTTTCACCGGCCACTTGATCCGTCGATTCGGCACTTTGTCCATCATGGGCGTGGGTCTGATGCTGAATATTTTGTGCGTGATAGTGGCGCTGTCGGGTGTCAGCTTGCATGAGTTTTTAGTCGCGCTGTTTTTGGTGGGTGTTGGCTGGAATTTCCTGTTCACCGGCGCCACCACGCTGGCGCTGACGACGTACCGCCCAGAAGAAAAAGACAAGGCGCAAGGCGCGCTGAACTTCTGCGTTTTTGCGGTGCTGGCCGTCACCTCCCTGGCCTCCGGCGTGTTGGTCACGACACAGGGTTGGCGACTGCTCAATCTCGGTTCGCTGCTGCCGCTGGCGCTGACCGGCGCGGCCTTGGTCTGGCTGGCCTGGCAGCAGCGGCGTCCTGTGCCGACCTGAAGTACGCCGAAGCGGTTAGCAGCGTCGACTTGTTGGCTCAGGCGGGCATTTGCGCAATCACATGCGCCACCGCTGCAGTGAGTTTTTTGGCGTAGGGCACGTGCAAAAATTCATTCGGTCCGTGCGCATTGCTTTTAGGGCCGAGGACACCGCAAACCATCATCTGCGCCTTCGGAAAACCTTGGCTCAACATGCTCATGAGCGGGATCGTGCCGCCCTGTCCGATGGTGCCGCAGGACGCGCCAAAAAATGCCTGTGACGCGCTGTCCAGCGCCTTGTCAAACCACGGCGTTGACGTCGGCGCGTTCCAGCCGTTCGCGCCGCCACCACCCTGAAACGTCACCTTGGCCTGATACGGCGCGTTGTCTTCGAGCAGTTTCTTGAGTTCTTGCACGGCTTGTGCTGCGTCCACCAGCGGCGGCAAGCGCAGCGAGAGCTTGAAGGCGGTGTAAGGCCGCAGCACATTGCC
Organism: Comamonadaceae bacterium; assembly: GCA_947451205.1. GTDB lineage: Bacteria > Pseudomonadota > Gammaproteobacteria > Burkholderiales > Burkholderiaceae_C > Polaromonas. The sequence goes on along the minus strand of CANFZL010000213.1, from coordinate 2,363 downwards.
GGCGTCTTTCAGGGCTGGCAAACCGTCGGCGCCGGTGACGCTCAAGGTCGGCCGCCACGTGCGGTTCAGCAAGGCTTCAACCGGGTCGGTCGTGGTCGGCAATGTGAAGACGCTGGCGCCTTCGCAGTCGTAGTGCGCCCACGGAAAGCGCTTATACAACTCGTCGCCCAAAATAGCCGCCGTGGCGTGCGCTTGCGCCAGGCGGTCGGCCGGTACTTCGCAGTGAAAACTGGCCGGCAACAAGCGCCCGGTGGCGCTGTCTTCAAGGCGGTCCAGCACGTGCCGCATGATGCGAAAACTGGAAGGCACCAAGCCGCTGGCGTCGCCGGAATGAATGCCTTCGGTCAGCACTTCAACTTTGAGTGTGCCGGTGGCATTGCCGCGCAAGCTGGTGGTGAGCCAGAGTTGGTCGTAATTGCCGGCGCCTGAGTCGAGGCAAATCACCAGCCCGACATCACCCAGTCGGCTGCGCAAAGCATCGACGTACGGCAGCAAATCGTAGGAGCCGCTTTCTTCGCAGGTTTCGATCAAACCAACGATGCGCGGATGCCCGACCTTCTGACTCTTCAAGGCCTGAATAGCGGCGATGCTCGCGTAAGTCGCGTAGCCATCGTCGGCGCCGCCGCGACCGTAGAGCTTGCCGTCTTCGTAGACGGGCGTCCACGGGCCGAGGTCGGATCGCCAGCCACTGAATTCGGGTTGTTTGTCGAGGTGGCCGTACATCAGTACGGTTTGCGCCGTTTGCCCGGGCACCGCCGCACGCGTGGCCGGTACTTCAAAAAACAACACCGGCGTGCGGCCGGGTAAGCGCACGATTTCCAGCGTCAAACCTTCGACTTTTTGGGCTTCAATCCAAGCCGCGGCGTTACGCGCAACGGTATCGATAAATCCGTGCTGCGCCCATTCACTGTCAAAGCCCGGCGACTTGGCGGGGATGGCGATGTAGTCACTCAGCTGGCGCACGATGTCGCCGTCCCATTGGGCGCTGACTTGCGCCAGCGCAGAAGCCGAGTCAAGCACGGGAGCGGGCAAACGGGCATTCATGGCGAACTCCTGAAAAAATTGAAAGCAGTTTGAAAGATGGCGCGATCAAGGGCGCATCAAGGACGCGACAAAGGGCGTGGCACCAAGGTCACTTTCAAGCCTTCAGGCGTGACCGTGATCTCGCCGGGCTCCAGCCCCAAGCCATTGACCAAACGCAGGTCTTTGTCACTGAATTGATGCAGCACACGGTTGTCAAACAGGCGCTCCGCCAGCCGTGGCGCGTTTCTCGTGATGGCCGTTTGGTAAGGCTCGGGCACACCCACCAAACTAACGCGATTGACGCGCGCACCCGACATGCGAATGGTGTTGTCACTCGGCTCAAAACGCAGGCCGAAATCAAAAGAAAAGCTGCCGCTGTAACGGCCGCCCAGCAGACGGTCGACCAAGTTTAAATCTACGTCGGTGGCCAGTCGATTACTGGCTGGCAACAAGCTCAGGCGAGGTGGCAGCACCTCCAGCTCCAGCACATCGGCCACGCGCTGCTTGATGGGGAAACGTTCGGCAATCGCCTGCTGTAGGCGCTCTGCTGGCACGGTGACACTGCGTGGCGCCATGCTCGCCAGCAAAGGCGCGCCGGTGCAGGCCAGCAGCGAACCGCCCAGCGTCGCGATCAAGGCCCAATAAATAAGTCGTTTCATAAAAATCGTTTCACAGGTGGCTGCGCCATACACATCATCGATGCTGAACATTGTGCGCGTCGAGTGGCCCCGGCACGCTCTTGCATTCCCAAAAGACACGCGCCGTGCAATGCCGGCAAATCTCCGGGTCGAGCTTGTGGAAGATCGTGGCAATCGCTGTGCGCTTGTCGGGGAACTGATGTTCAGGACCCAGCAAGCGGGTGAAGCCGGTGGTTTTCCACATGCTGATGACTTCAGGGCGCGGCCGGTGAAAGTACAAGTCACCGCCCATCGCGCGGCGCGCATTGAGCTCGGCCTCCCACAACTCGGCACCCGCCAAGTCGATGAAGTTCATGCTTTTGCCCATCACCAGCAAATGTTTTTGCGGCTCCGGCACATGGCGCAGCGCGTGCAGCGTGTCAGCGACATGCTGGGTCGCGCCAAAGTAAACCTCGCCCTCCATCCGCAGCAGTTTGAGCTGCGGGCACTCGGGCATCACATGCGCCTCTACTGGCGCGTCGTCTAGCACCACAAACTGCCGGTCAGGGCTGGCGCTGTCGAAGCCCATGGTGCGCATCGCCGGGTGCGAGGTGCGGTACAAAAACGACATCAGCGACAGCAAAGTGCCGAGCAAAATCGCCAGTTCAAGACGAATCGTCACGGTAGCCACCAGGGTCGCCAAGGCCACGCCAAATTCGGTGC
>CANFZL010000212.1 GCA_947451205.1 Comamonadaceae bacterium | reverse complement strand
GACGTTTGTAAAGCAAGAAGGGCAACAAAAAAGCTGATGCGATGGCAACTCGCACGCCTGCGGTGGCCAGCGGTCCAAACTCGATAACCCCGATCCGCATGAATAAAAATGATGCGCCCCAAACGGCGGCCAGCAGCATGAAGTCAGCCCCCCACGGCTTGCTGTGGTCTGTTCTGCTCAAAGTGCGCCTTCGAGCTGCAGAAATGCGGTTTTTCGGTGCAGGCCGCCGGCATAGCCGGTGAGCGAACCGGTGATGCCAATGACGCGGTGGCAGGGCACCACGATGCTGATCGGGTTGCGACCGATCGCACCGCCCACAGCCCGCACGGCGCTGGTCCGTCCGATGCTGGCGCTCAAGGCGCCGTAGCTGGTGGTGCTGCCTCGCGGAATGGTCAGCAGCGCCCGCCATACGGCTTGCTGAAATGGGCTGCCTGCACTCAAGTCCAAGGGCAGATCAAAGCTGTTTTTCTGTCCAGCAAAGTAGGCTGTCAACTGCTTGATGGCTTCTTGCAGGATGGGGTTGGTGGCTTGTTCGGGCCAGAGGGCGCTTTGGCCGGCAAGCTGCGCGGCCAAGGATGCCGGCAGATGGCGTTGATCGTCAAACCAAGCCCCTGCCAGTCCGTTGGGGCTGGCCGCCAGCGTTAAATCACCTAAAGGCGTTGGGCAGCGGGTCTGCACCATCAAAGCGTTGAATTTCATGTGAGATTAACCAACCATTTGTTCATCTCGCGCCGCGGTGCAACCCATGAAAGATGAATCTCATGATACGCCCGGCGCGGGTTCGAGCCGACCCTGCTGCGGCGCCTTGTCCTGCTGTGCTTGTAGGAGGTGCGGCCTACAATTGTTAGCAGGGCGGCATCTTGTTGTCGTCATCAAGGAACACTCTTTCATGCATGTAACCCCCTCGATTTTCAAAGCCTACGACATCCGCGGCGTGGTGCCGTCCACGATTCACGAAGACGTTGCGGAGGCTTTGGGTAAAGCCTTTGGCACCGTTGCCTTGGCTGAAGGCGAACGCACAGTGGCGGTCGGTCGTGACGGCCGGCTCAGCGGCCCCTCTTTGAGCGCGGCTTTGATGCGCGGTCTGCGGGCGGTGGGTGTTGAGGTGATTGATGTCGGCGCCGTGACTACGCCGATGCTTTATTTTGCAGCCAACACCTTGTGCAACAGTGGCATTCAGGTCACCGGCAGCCACAACCCGAAGGACTACAACGGCTTCAAAATGGTGATGGCGGGTCGGGCGATTTATGGTGAAGAAATCCAAGCCTTACGCCGCATCATGGAAGCAGACAGCTGGCAACTGGCGGCTACGCCTGCCGGCGTGCGCCAAGTCGATGTGCTGCCTGCTTACACCGAGCGCATCGTTTCCGACATTCGTCTGACGCGGCCGATGAAGATCGTGGTCGACTCCGGCAACGGCATTGCCGGTGCGTCGGCGCCAGCCATTTTTCGGGCGCTGGGTTGCGAAGTGACCGAGCTCTTCAGCGAGGTCGACGGCAATTTTCCCAATCACCACCCCGATCCGAGCAAACCTGAAAACCTGCGTGACCTGATCGCCGCGCTCCAAAACAGCGATGCCGAATTGGGTCTGGCTTTTGACGGCGACGGCGACCGGCTCGGCATCGTCACCAAGGACGGGCAAAACATTTACCCTGATCGGCAGATGATTTTGTTTGCGCAAGACGTGCTGTCGCGCGTGCCCGGCGGCAACATTATTTTTGACGTCAAGTGTTCGCAGCGACTGGCCCCGGCCATCGAGGCGGCCGGTGGCATTCCGCATATTTACAAGACCGGCCACTCGCTGATCAAAGCGCGCATGAAAGAGCTGGACAGCCCGCTGGGCGGCGAAATGAGCGGCCACATTTTCTTCAAAGAGCGCTGGTTCGGCTTTGACGACGGTACTTACGCGGGCAGTCGCCTGCTCGAAATCGTCAGCCGCAGTGCCAACGCCAGTGCCGTCCTCAACGCCTTGCCGACCAGCCACAGCACGCCCGAGTTGAACGTGACGTGTGCAGAGGGCGAAGCCCATGCCGTGGTGGACAAGCTGATCCAGCAAGTGAGTTTTGCCGCCCCCGCCAACATCTCCACCATCGACGGTGTGCGCGTTGACTGGCCGGATGGTTTTGGTTTGATTCGCGCTTCCAACACCACGCCGGTGCTGGTGCTGCGCTTTGAAGGGCAAACGCCCGAGGCCTTGCAGCGCATTGAAAAAGCCATGTTGCAGCTGCTGCACAGCGTCAAGCCAGACGCCCATGTTGGCGAGGCCGCACACTGAAGCCCCGTCAAGCAGAGGTCGCATTGCCAGTGCGCCCCGTGAGCTCTGCCCTTTCAAAGACGGAGTCCATCGCACTCAAGCTGTACGCCTTGCTGATGCAGGTGGCCCCGCCTTTGCTGCGCCGAAAACTAGCGCGCCGGGCCGTCGCCGAGCCGGGTTATGCCGTGGCCATTCCTGAGCGCTTCGGCGTCTACCAGCAGCCGCCTGAAACCAGCAGCGAGTTGGTCTGGGTGCATGCCGTGTCACTGGGTGAGTCGCGCACGGCCGCGATCTTGCTGCGTGCTTGGCGTGAAGCCTGTCCGAGTTTGCGAGTGCTGTTGACGCACGGCACGGCCACCGGTCGCGCGGAAGGCGCCAGCTTGCTGCGGCCTGGCGATGTGCAGGTTTGGCAACCATGGGACAGCCGGGTGGCGGTCGAGCGTTTTTTGACGCATTTCAAACCGCGCCTAGGGGTCTTGCTGGAAACAGAGGTGTGGCCGCAACTCATGGCTACCGCTCAAGCGAAACAAGTGCCGATGCTGTTGGTCAATGCGCGTTTGTCGGCCAAGTCGCTGGCCGGCGCTGAACGCATGGCTTGGCTGGCGCGGCCGGCCTACCGTGCGCTGACCGCTGCGTATGCGCAAACCGAGGCTGATGCGCTGCGCTTGAAGCAAATTGGAGCACCTGTGGCGGGCATCTTGGGCAACCTTAAATTTGACGCCAAACCCGATGCGACTCAACAGGCCTTGGCGCGGCAATGGCGGGCGCAGCATCACCAGTCCGTGCTGATGCTCGCGAGCTCACGTGAGGGCGAAGAGACCGAGTTCATTCGGCAACTGGTGGCGCAGGGCGTGCTGGGTGCAGCGGTCAGCGGCCTTGGGCCGCGTTTGCGCGTGCTGATCGTGCCGCGTCATCCGCAGCGTTTTGACACCGTCCAGCGTTTGATTGAACAACAAGGCTTGAGTGTCTCTCGTCGTTCCAGTTGGCCTGACGGCCCAGCGCAGAGTGCTGCGGCTCAGCAGGCCGACGTTTGGCTGGGCGACACGCTGGGCGAGATGGCGCTGTATTACTCGCTCAGTGACTTGGCCTTGTTAGGCGGAAGCTTTGAAGCGCTGGGTGGCCAAAACCTGATCGAGCCGGCGGCCTGCGCTTGCCCGGTGGTGATGGGGCCTCACACCTTTAATTTTGCAGAGGCTGCCTCCATGGCCGAAGCCGAAGGCGCTGCTCACCGCGCGCTTGACATGGCCCAAGGCGTGCAGAAGGCTTTGGCGCTGTTGCGATCGCAAGACGAGTTGCAAGCCGCAGCGGTCGCTGCACATCAGTTCTCAGCACGTCACGGCGGCGCAGCGACGCGCACCGTTGAAGCGCTGACGCAGCTGATGTTACCGGTTTGATTGACTTGTCTTACTTGGCCAGCAAGCCGTTGATGGCTTGCAGGTCGTCAGGCGTCAGCGTGCCGTTGGCCTGACGCAGACGCAAGCCACCGACCAGCACGTCGTAACGGGCGCGCGCCAAGTCACGCTTGGTCTGGAACAGTTGGCTCTGTGAATTCAAGACGTCGATGTTGATGCGCACGCCGACTTGATAACCTAGTTTGTTGGCGTCTAGCGCACTTTGACTGGAGAGTTCAGCGGCCTCAAGCGCTTTGACTTGGCCTTGGCCAGAAACCAAACTGAAAAAGGCGGTGCGCGTGCTGAGCGCTACGGTGCGACGCGCACCTTCAAGATCGGTGCGGGCTTTGTCGCTCAGCGACAAGGTTTCACGCACGCGGTTTTGTGTGGCGAAGCCAGCGAACAGCGGCACGTTGAGGCTCAGGCCGACGGTCGATGTGGTGGTGTTCGTGTTGGCTGTGTTATTTGTGAAAGTTCCGTTCGGATTGCGAGTGCCACCGTAGCTAGCGACCAAATCGAGCGTGGGCTTGTGACCGGCTTCAGCTTTCGTCACTTCGAGTTCAGCAATATCGAAGTTGCTTTTGGCTTGCTGAATGCTGGGATGGACATCTTCAGACTGCAACACCCAGGCGTTGACATCAGCAGGTATCACTGGCGGCAAGACTTGCGGTGCGGTTAGGCCGAGGGGTTGAGTTTCAGCTTTTCCGACTAACTGGTTAAGCGTGATTTTTTTTACCCGTAAATCATTTTCTGCCGCAATTTCCTGAGCTATGACAAGGTCATAGCGGGCTTGCGCTTCACGCGAATCAGTGATGGTGGCTGTGCCAACTTCAAAGTTGCGTTGGGCTGAGGCTAGCTGCTCGGCCACAGCGGCTTTTTGCGCTTTGACAAAGGTCAGACTGTCTTGGGATGCCAGCACGTCAAAGTAGATTTGACTGGTGCGAACGATCAAGTCTTGCTCAGCGGTGACAAGCAGTGCGCGTGCCAGATCAACTTGTTTTTTACCTTGCTCGTAAGTGGCCCAGTTACCCGGTCTGTACAGCGGCTGCACGGCGCTGAGGGTGGCGTTTTCTGCGTTGAAGGGTCGGGTGAGGATGGGTGATATAGAGTTTTGGAAGTCTGTTCGCGTGACGCCAGCAGCCAAACCCGCCGTTGGCAAAATATT
>CANFZL010000211.1 GCA_947451205.1 Comamonadaceae bacterium | reverse complement strand
GGGCTGGCCCAAGCGCCAATCCGTGAGTCCAGCGGCCTGCTATTGAAGTACGCGTCACTTTCTTCATCCGCTATTTTTTCAACCCGGCCTTCGATGCGCACCACCCGCTCCATCTCGACCCAATGAAACTGCAAAGCCGCCTGCGGATTGGCCGCCAGTTGCTGGCCTTTGCGGCTGTCGTAATTGGTGAACCAGACAATGCCGCGCGCATCGAGTCCCTTGATCAGCACAATCCGCGTGGACGGCCGCTGCTGGCTGTCGACGGTGGCCAAAGTCATGGCATTCGGCTCGGGCACTTGCGCGCTGATGGCTTGGTCTAGCCATAGACTGAACTGCTGCTGGGGGTCTGGATGCGAGGCAGTTTCATGCAGCTCGGCGCTTTCGTAGCTTTTGCGCAAGTCAGCCAGAGGAGGAAGAGTTCGGGTCATGAACATAATTGTGCCCGCTTCGCCCAAGCCCGCTGCAAAAGCCAGTCAAGGCCCGGGTTTGTTGCAGGCAGTCAAGGCTCATTAGCAGTTCAGCGCCTATGCTCAGTGAGTTATTTTTAATCACACTGGACTCTTTCAATGGCCACTCTCACTGTCAATATCAACGGCAAAGACACCCCCGTCAACGCCGACGCATCGACCCCGATTTTGTGGGCCTTGCGGGACACGCTCGGCATGACCGGCACCAAGTTCGGCTGTGGCATCGCCATGTGCGGCGCTTGCACCGTGCACTTGAACGGCACGGCCATACGTTCTTGCGTGACGCCGTTGTCGGCTGCAGTGGGTCAAAAAATCACCACCATCGAAGCGCTGGCCAGCGACCGCACCGGTAAGGCCGTGCAAGATGCTTGGGTCAAGCACGACGTTGCCCAGTGCGGCTACTGCCAAAGCGGCCAAGTCATGAGCGCCACCGCCTTGCTCAAGACCAACAGCAAACCCACGGACGCTGACATCGACGCGGCCATGGCCGGCAACATTTGCCGCTGTGGCACTTACGTGCGGATTCGCGCGGCCATCAAAGACGCCGCAGTGGCACTGGCTTGAAAGAAACCCCTATGTACATCCCAACCAACCCAGCCAGCTTGACCGATCAATTGCCGAAAGGCCTGCAGAGCAGGTTGCAAAAAGCACAGGGCGCTACTGAAGCTGAAGCCAGTTCTGGCGTGCCGCGCCGCAGCTTTTTGAAGCTGGCCAGCGCCAGTGGTTTTTCTCTTGGCATTTTCCCGGTGCTGTCGCAAGCGCAAAGCGCAGCTTCACCAGCCGCAGCAGCTGCCGCCAGCAGCCTGAAGCCGACTCAACAGCCTTCAGCCTTCGTCAGCATTGCGCGTGACGGCGCGGTCATGGTCACCATCAACCGGCTCGATTTTGGGCAGGGCGTGCAAACCGGTTTGCCGATGATCTTGGCTGAAGAGCTGGACGCCGATTGGTCAAAAGTCCATAGCCAGCACGGCAATGCTGACGCAGCGTATGTCGACCCGGCGATGGGCATGCACATCACCGGCGGCTCCAGTTCGACCAAAAATTCCTACACCCAGTACCGTGAACTCGGTGCGCGCACACGCGCCATGCTGGTTTCGGCGGCGGCCGCCCAATGGGGTGTGCCAGCCAGTGACTTGCGCACACAAAAGGGCGTCGTGATCGGCCCCGGTGGCAAGCGCCTGAGCTATGGCGAATTGGCGCAAGCCGCGATGGCCTTGCCAGTGCCTGAAAAAGTCACGCTGAAAGACCCGAGTCAATTCCGCATCATTGGTCAGCCCACCGGCCGGCTCGACGCGCGGGCAAAGTCCACCGGCACGCAGGCCTACGGCATCGACGTGCGTCTGCCCGGCATGCTGACGGCGGTGATCGCGCGTCCGCCTGTGTTTGGCGGCAAAGTCGCTTCTGTCGACGACGCAGCCGCTCGCGCCATCGCGGGTGTCAAGGCCGTGCTGCGCGTGCCACTGGACCGCGGCGGCGAGGGCGTTGCCGTGGTGGCCGACGGTTACTGGGCGGCCAAGCAAGGCCGTGATGCGCTGAAGGTCACTTGGAACACTGAAAAGCTTGGCAAAGTCGACAGCGTGAAGCAGCTCGCCGACTACCGCGCGCTGGCGAAAAAGACCGGGGCGATTCATTGGGATGCAGACGTTAGCCCGCTGGCCACGGCGCCTCAAAAAATCAGCGCAGAGTTTGTCTTTCCTTACCTCGCGCACGCGCCCATGGAGCCGCTGAATTGCACTGTGCAAGTCAGCGGCCAAGGTGCTAACGCCAAGGCTGAACTCTGGGTCGGCACGCAGATGCCGGGCTTTGACGCCATGGCTGCGGCCAAAGTCTTGGGCTTAGCGCCGCAAAACGTCACCATGCATGTGCAAATGGCTGGCGGTGGTTTTGGTCGCCGCGCTATCCCGAGTAGCGAATATGTTTTTGAAGCCTGCGGCATTGCCAAAGCGGCCCAAGCTGCTGGTTTGAACGCAGCGGTGCGCACGTTATGGAGTCGCGAGGACGACATCAAAGGCGGCTATTACCGTCCGATGCATGTGCACCACGCCGAACTCGGCTTTGATGCGCAAGGCAAAATTTTGGCCTGGGATCACGTCATCGTCGGTCAATCGATCGCCGCGGGCACGCCGTTTGAAGGCTTCATGATCAAGAACGGCGTTGACAGCACCATGGTCGAAGGCATGAAAGGGCCGTACGACATTCCGATGCGTCTGTCAGGCCATCACCCGGCTGACAACGTGCCGGTTTTATGGTGGCGCAGTGTCGGCTCGACCCACACCGCTTACGTGATGGAGACCTTGGTTGACGAGGTCGCCCGCAGCACCGGCCAAGACCCGGTGGCTTACCGCATGGCGCAGTTCGGCACCAAGCACCCGCGCCATGCCAGCGCGCTGCAGTTGGCCGTCAGCAAATCCGGCTACGGCAAGCGCAAACTGGCAGCAGGTCGCGCTTGGGGTGTGGCCGTGCACGAGTCGTTTGACACCGTGGTGGCTTACGTGGTCGAGGCCTCGGTCAAAGACAACACGCCCGTGCTGCACAGCGTCACCGCTGGCGTGCATTGCAACCTGGCCATCAACCCGACCAGCATCGAGGCGCAGATTCAAGGCGCCGCGTTGATGGGCTTGTCGATGTGCCTGCCCGGTGCGGCCATCACCCTGAAAGACGGGGTGGTGGAGCAAAGCAACTTCGGTGACTTCCCGGTGCCGCGCATCACCGACATGCCGTCGATGGCGGTTTTCATCGTGCCAAGTGCCGATGCGCCGACCGGCTTGGGCGAGCCCGGCTTGCCGCCGCTGGCACCGGCTTTTGCCAACGCCATTGCTGTGTTGACAGGTAAGAACCAGCGCGAGTTGCCTTTTAAATTGACTTGATCAGTTTCGCCAGCGCAGCATCATGGATGCCGATGCGCTGCAAGCTTTCCAGAGTTTGCAGCGCATAGTCGTGCGTGCTGCCGTAAAGGCCGCTTGCATCAGCAAAAATCTGCTGGTAATGCGCTTGGCTGAGTTCTCCGGTGAAGTTGGGGCTGCGCCTTGACAGCGTGAAGGCCAGCGCTTGAACGGGCCCCTGGTCTGTCTGGCAGCGCAGCGTGCGTGGGTCGTACACGCCAGTCATCATTTCGCGCAGCCAGAGCTTGCTCACCACAGCTGCTACTTCATGCTTGCGCACGCGGTAGGCCACGCCTTGGCAGCTGCCGCCTGACAACAGCGCAAATACCAGACCGGGCACAGCGGGCGTGCCGCGGTTGATGCGGCTCCACATTTTCAGCGCCCGGTGCCAGCCGTGCAGCTTGGCTGGACGCTGCTCGGCAAATTCAAAATCCGGTCGCCAGATCAGCGAGGCATAGGCAAAAATCCACAAGTCGTTTTGGCTGCCCCATTGCTGTAAAAAATTTGCCAGCATCGGGGCTGGGTCGCGAATGGCTGCAATTGGAGCATTTTGGGGATTTTTCACAGCTGAACTTTACAGTGAACGGAGCGGTTTTTTTGCATTTTTAGAGGCTACTTTGGTAACCACTTTGTTCCTTAAACCTGTCCAGCGGCCGCTTAAACAAGTAGGATGGGCAGAGTAATAAAGTTACCAATCCATTTCCATCCACTTTGGACTTCATGACTCTTCACCCTACCGTCGCCGACGTTACCGAGCAGATCCGCGAACGCAGCCGCGCTTCCCGCAGCGCCTACCTGAAGCGGCTTGACGGCGCCGCCACACGCGCTGTCAACACTGAGCGCATGGGGTGCAGCAATGTGGCGCACGCCGTGGCCGGCATGCCGCTGGACGACCGCTTTAAAGTCGTGGTGGAGCGCCGCCCGAACATCGGCATCGTCACCGCTTACAACGACATGCTGTCGGCCCACACACCGATGCAAACCTACCCGGACCTGATCAAACGCGAGGCGCGTTTGCATGGCGCAACGGCGCAAGTGGCCGGTGGCGTGCCGGCCATGTGCGACGGCGTGACTCAAGGCACGACCGGCATGGAGCTGAGCTTGTTCAGCCGCGACGTCATCGCGATGGCCACCGCTGTCGCCTTGAGTCACGACATGTTTGACGGTGCGCTGATGCTCGGCGTCTGCGACAAAATCGTGCCGGGCCTGTTGATCGGTGCGCTGCACTTTGGTCATTTGCCGACGGTGTTTGTGCCCGCCGGCCCGATGCCAACGGGGCTGCCGAACAAAGAAAAAGTCCGCGTCCGCGAACTGGTGGCGCAAGGCCTGGCCGGTCGCGACGTGCTGCTGGACGCCGAGCTCAAGTCGTACCACAGCCCTGGCACCTGCACGTTCTACGGAACTGCCAACAGCAACCAGATGCTGTTAGAGGCAATGGGCCTGCACGTGCCTGGCACCTCGTTCGTGGC
>CANFZL010000210.1 GCA_947451205.1 Comamonadaceae bacterium | reverse complement strand
GACCTTCTTGGCGGGTGCTGCTGTTTTAGCGGCTACTTTTTTTGCTGGAACTGCTTTCTTCGCAGGTGCTACTTTTTTAGCGGGTGCTGCTGCTTTTTTTGCAGCTACTTTTTTTGCCGGTGCAGCCTTTGGTGCAGGTGCTTTTTTAGCCGGTGCTTTTTTCGCAGTTGCCATGATTGATTTTCCTTCTGAAAGTTGATAAATCACCAATGCAGATAACTACTCTCCACTGGCATTGCGGATGCTACTGGAGAAAACCGTGTTTTCAGAGGAGAAATGGACTTTTTCCGCTTATTTGTTGTGCATTTGCCTCTGAAATCCCAAAATACAGCCTTTCAGCGCCGCGCAAGCTCCCCGCTGCGTGATTTAGGCCTTGGCCAAGGCGATGGAATTTTCCAGCGCCTTGCCGCCGCCGTAGCTGTTCTGTTCCGGTGGAATGCCGCCCAATGTGACTTTGATAGCGCAGTATTTGAACTCCGGAATCTTGGCGAACGGATCAAGTGCGGCGTTGGTCAGTTTGTTGATGGCCGCTTCGTAATAGCAGAAGGGCACGAACACCGCACCGCGTGGTGAGCTATCGTCGGCGCGGGCGTACAGCGCGACTTGGCCGCGGCGTGACGCGATGGTCACGATGTCGCCGGGCTTGCCACCCATGTCGGCCAAGTCAAGCGGGTGCACCAAGGCGACTGGATCGGGCTCTATCGCGTCGAGCACAGTGGCGCGACGGGTCATGCTGCCAGTGTGCCAATGCTCGAGCTGACGGCCGGTGATCAGCACCAGCGGGTACTCGGTGTCGGGCCGCTCGTTGGCCGGGATGATGTCGGCCGGCACAAAACGGGCACGTCCGGTCTCGCTCGGGAAGCTGTCGACGAAGACCACCGACTGCCCCGGGTCGCCTTCTTTGAGGCAAGGGTAGGTGACAGAGTGTTCACGCTCCAGCCGGTCCCAGGTGATGCCGCCAATGCTTGGCATGGTGTGGCGCATCTCGTCAAAAACTTCGCTGACATGGTTGTAGTGCCAGTCGCAGCCCATGCGCTTGGCGATCTGCTGGATGATCCACAAATCTTGCCGCGCATCGCCGGGCGGGTTGATGGCTTTGCGGCCCATCTGCACCAGTCGGTCGGTGTTGGTGAAGCTGCCGTCCTTTTCAGGGAAGGCGCTGGCCGGCAAGATGACGTCGGCCAGATAGGCGGTTTCGGTCAAGAAAATGTCTTGCACCACGAGATGGTCAAGGGCCGCCAGTGACTCCCTTGCATGGTTAGCGTCTGGGTCAGACATGGCCGGGTTCTCGCCCTGCACGTACATGCCGCGTATCACGCCTTTTTTGATGGCGTGCATGACCTCAACCACCGTCAGGCCGGGTTGGGCGTCTAGCGATCCCTCAGGTACGTTCCAGGCTTTCTCAAAGGTCGCCCGCACCACCGGGTTGGTGACGTGCTGGTAGTCCGGGAACATCATCGGGATCAGGCCGGCGTCAGACGCACCTTGCACGTTGTTCTGGCCACGCAGCGGATGCAGGCCAGTGCCGGGGCGGCCAATCTGGCCTGTCATCAGAGCCAAGGCAATCAGGCAACGGGCGTTGTCGGTGCCGTGCACGTGCTGCGAAACACCCATGCCCCAGAGGATCATCGAGCTTTTCGAGGTGGCATAGAGGCGAGCGACATAACGGATGGTGTCAGCGTCGATGCCGCAGATAGGCGCCATCAACTCGGGTGCGTAGCCTTCAACGTTTTTGCGCAGTTCTTCGTAGCCAATGGTTCGGCTGGCGATGAATTCCTCATTAACCAGTCCTTCGGTGACGATGACGTTCATCATGGCGTTCAGCAGCGCCACGTCGGTATCGGGTTTGAACTGCAGATGGCGATGCGCCATGCGGGTCAGGTCTGAGCGGCGTGGGTCAAGGATCAGCAGTTGGGTGCCGTTTTGGACAGCGTTCTTGATCCAAGTGGCGGCCACCGGGTGGTTCACAGTCGGGTTGGCGCCGATGATGATGACCACGTCTGCCTTGGTCACGTCCATCACCGGGTTCGAGACACCGCCCGAGCCAATGCCTTCAAGCAAAGCAACGACCGAGGAGGCGTGGCACAGGCGCGTACAGTGGTCAACGTTGTTGCTGCCAAAGCCGACGCGCACTAATTTTTGGAAAAGATAAGCTTCTTCGTTGCTGCCTTTGGCTGAGCCGAAGCCGGCCAGCGATTTTTTGCCGTACTGGTCGCGGATGGCGGCCATTTTTCCGCCGGCGAATTCAAGCGCTTCTTCCCAACTGGCTTCGCGAAAGATGTCCATGACGCGGTCGGGGTCCATGCTGAAGTCGCCGGTTTTAGGGGCGTCGGCGCGGCGGATCAGCGGCACAGTCAGGCGATGCGGGTGGTGGGCGTAGTCAAAGCCGTAGCGACCCTTGACACACAAACGGCCATGGTTCGACGGACCGTCACGGCCTTCGACAAACAAAATTTTGTCGTCTTTGACGTTGTAGGTCAGTTGGCAACCCACGCCGCAATAAGGACAGACCGACTCGACCTGTTTGTCGGGCACTGTCAACGCGGCTTCGCGTGCTGGCATCAGCGCGCCGGTCGGGCAGGCCTGCACGCATTCGCCGCAGGCGACGCAGGTCGACGCGCCCATGGCGTCGTCCATGTCGAAAACGATTTTGGCGTGGTCACCCCGAAAAGCCAGACCAATGACGTCGTTGACTTGCTCGTCACGGCAGGCGCGCAGGCAACGCGTGCACTGGATGCAAGCGTCTAGATTGACGGCGATGGCTGGGTGCGAGAGGTCTTGACGCACTTGCTTGCGCGCTTCAAAGCGCGGCTTGCCGACGCCGATCTTGCTAGCCCATTGGTCGACTTCGTTGTTGCGCGTGTATTCTTTTTCGGGCATGTCCGACAGCAGCAATTCGAGCACCAACTTTTGTGAGGCGACGGCTCGTTCGCTGTCAGTGACGACCTTCATGCCTGCTGTGGGCGCGCGGCAGCACGACGGCGCTAGCACCCGCTCACCATTGATCTCGACCATGCAGGAGCGGCAGTTGCCAACCGCTTCCATGCCTTCTTTGAAGCACAGATGCGGAATCTCCACGCCTTCGCGTTTGGCCACTTGCAGCAGCGTTTCGGTGGCGCGTCCGGTGACTTCGCGGCCGTTCAGGCTGAAGCTCAGCAGCGGTGCGTCCAGCTCAGCGAGTTCTTGTCGGGTGATGGCGTTCATGATGGATCCTTCAGACTGTTGACACGAATTGACAAGCGTGTGTGGTTACAGCTCGTGCGCGAAATATTTGACGACGCAGTCCATTGGGTTCGGCGCGGCTTGGCCGAGTCCGCAGATGGAGGCATCGCGCATGACCAGCGACAAATCGGCCAACAGCGCTAAGTCCCACTTGGGCTGCGCCATCAGGTGCTCGGCCTTGGCGGTGCCCACGCGGCAAGGCGTGCATTGGCCGCACGACTCGTGCTTGAAAAAGCGCATCATGTTGCGGGCGGCATCGGTGGCGGTGTCTTTGTCGGATAGCACGATCACAGCCGCTGAACCGATGAAGCAGCCGTAAGGTTGAAGCGTGTCAAAGTCCAGTGGAATGGCGTTCATGCTGGCCGGCAAAATGCCGCCCGACGCACCGCCTGGCAAGTAGGCATAAAAATCATGGCCGTCTTGCATGCCGCCGCAATGTTCGTCGATCAGCTCTTGAATGGTGATGCCGGCGGGAGCCAGTTTCATGCCCGGGTTTTTGACCCGGCCAGAGACCGAGAAGGAGCGCAGTCCTTTGCGATCATTGCGGCCATGCGAGGCAAACCAGTCGCCGCCTTTGTCCAAAATGTCGCGGACCCAAAACAGGGTTTCGAAGTTGTGCTCAAGCGTGGGTCTGCCAAACAGTCCGACTTGCGCCACATAGGGTGGGCGTAGGCGCGGCATGCCGCGTTTGCCTTCGATCGATTCGATCATGGCGGATTCTTCGCCGCAAATGTAGGCGCCAGCGCCACGGCGCAGTTCGATCTCAGGCATGTCGGACATCGGCGGCGCCAACCGCAGTTTGGCCAGTTCGGCTTCCAGCATGTGGCGGCAGCCGTGGTATTCGTCGCGCAGGTAGACGTAGATTTTCTCGATGCCGACGGCCCAAGCAGCAATCAGCATGCCTTCCAGAAAACGGTGCGGGTCACGCTCGAGGTAAGTGCGGTCTTTGAAGGTGCCGGGTTCGCCTTCGTCGATGTTGATGGCCATCAGGCGCGGGCCTTTTTCGGCTCGGACAATGCGCCATTTACGACCGGCCGGAAACCCGGCACCGCCCAAACCGCGCAGGCCAGAGCCTTCCATGGTTTTGATGACCGATTCGACATCCCGCTCGCCCGAGATGCATTGCGCCAGCAGCTGGTAACCGCCGTTGGCGGTGTACTCTGCCATGTCAATGAAGCCGCTTGGAATGTGTTGCACAGCCTTGGCTGTGACGGTGGCTGCAATGCTTTCGCAGGTGGCGTGTGGGACCGGATTTTGTCCGACCACCGCTGCAGGCGCTTGTTCGCAGCGCCCAATGCAAGGGGCAGCGATGACGCGAACCTCACGGCCCAGCAAGGCAGGCAGTTTGGCCAGCAGGTCTTGGGCGCCAGCCAACTCACAGGACAGGCCGTCACAGACACGCACTGTCAGCGCGGCGGGCGCGGCTTCGCCTTCTTTGACGATGTCGAAGTGGTGATAGAAGGTCGCGACTTCATACACCGAGGTTTGCGGCATGCGCATTTCTTGCGCCAGTGCTGCCAGATGTGCGGCAGACAAATGCCCAAAACGATCCTGAATTTTGTGCAGATGCTCGATCAGCAAATCAGCCGCACGCGACTCTGTTCCGAGCAAACCTTG
>CANFZL010000209.1 GCA_947451205.1 Comamonadaceae bacterium | reverse complement strand
TCGCCCTCTTGCACCGCGTCGAGCAGCTTGACGGTCTCTGGCCCCTTTGATTGCAGCCACCACTGCAGCCCCGGCCGCTCGGCGGCAAAGGCCCGCAGGCGCGCCAAATCGGCGTCGCTCAGCGGCTCCATGTGGCGCAACACCATCGCGGTAATAGCCGGTGTGCCATCGCCCGGCGCGTCGCCGCAAGCCAGTTCAATCTGCGGCAAGGTTTCCCGCGCTTCCAAGCTGCCAATGAGTTCGCGCAGCGGCAACAGCATCGCGCTGACATGCTTGGGCAACACATGGCATTCACGAATGTCCGCCACATACGTGCTCTTGCGCTCATGAAAACCGACCAGCACAGTGCCTTTTTTGCGAACGTAACGCACCGACAAGCGGGCGCGGTAGCGGTAATTCCACGCCGGGCCTTCAATCGCCCGCAAGATGCTCTCAGCGTGAACCTTGCCGATGTGCCACAGGTTGTCTTCCAGCACACGCTGCTTCACGGCCACTTGTGCTGCTACGTGCAAGTGCTGCATTTTGCAGCCGCCACAGGCGCCCACGTGCATGCCAAAGTGCGGGCAACCGGGTGTGACCCGCTGCGATGATTCGCGGTGAACTTCGGTCAGCGTGGCTTTTTCAAAGCTGGTTTTTTTGCGAAAAACATTCGCCGTGACCCGCTCAAAAGGCAAGGCACCTTCAATGAAAACCACCTTGCCGTCAGCCCGGTGGGCAATGCCCTGGGCCTCCATGTCGAGCGACTCCACGTCTAAAAAATCAGGGGGGTATTCGGGCGGCAAGGCCCAGCTGAGTGTCTTTGTTTCTTCCGTCATGCCTGAATTGTCTCAGGTCAAAGACCAAGCGTCTAAATAAGCCTGCCAATGCGGCTCCATCGGCACCAGCTGATGCAAGCTCTCTTTGACCATCGCGATTTCCTGCTCGTACTCGGCTTCCAGCAAGCCACCGCGCATTTTTTGAAAGCGGCAATACAGCAAATACGTGTTCATCACGTCGGTTTCGCAGTAGCGGCGAATCTCTTCCAGCTGACCGTCTAGGTAAGCCGGATAGACCGCCGAGCCGTCCATCCCGAGCTTGCCCGGAAAGCCGCAGAGCTTGGCCATGGCGTCAAGCGGTGCATTGTTTTTGGGCTGGTACATCGCCAGCAAATCCATCAGGTCGAGGTGACGCATGTGATAGCGACTGATGAAGTTGTTCCATTTGAACTCACGGCTGTCGTGGTCGCCGCCCTCGCCCATGTCCCAGTATTTGCTGGCCACCACACCGTGCTTAAGGCCGCGGTAATGCAACACCGGCAAATCAAAGCCGCCACCATTCCAGCTCACCAGCTGCGGCAAGTGTTTTTCAACGGTGTTGAAAAAAGTCTGGATGACCTTGCCTTCTTGGCTCACGCCGCCCGGCTCGCGGTCGACAAAGGAATGCACCCGCAAGCCCTCAGCGTTGCGAAAGACACAGCTGATGACCAAGATGCGCTGCAAGTGCAGCGGCATGAAATCGCTCTGGCCCCTAGCCTTGCGCTCACTCACGTAGTCGGCGTAGACCTCGGCGTCGCTGCGCTCAGACGGAGACTCGCGCAGAGCCCGCAGGCCAGCGATGTCTGGAATGGACTCGATGTCAAAAGCCAGAACCGGCCAGGCCATGCGTCAGCTCAGCCTAACTCAGCGTGCTGGCAGGTATTTCAACGGATCAACCGGCTTGCCTTGCCGGCGAATCTCGAAGTGCAGCTTGACGCGGTCGGCGTCGCTGCTGCCCATTTCGGCGATTTTTTGGCCTTTGCGAACCGACTGGTCTTCTTTGACCAACAGCGTCTGGTTGTGGGCATAGGCCGTGAGGTAAGTGTTGTTGTGCTTGAGGATGATCAGGTTGCCGTAGCCACGCAAACCGGCACCGGAATACACCACGCGCCCGTCAGCCGAAGCCAGCACGGCATCGCCAGCGCGGCCAGCGATGTCGATGCCCTTGTTTTTAATTTCATCAAAGCCGGCCAGCTGAGCGCCTTGGGCCGGCCATAGCCAAGCCAGATCATCTTCGCCGCTACTTTGTGCTGGCACTGATTGTTCCGTGCTCGCTTGCGGCAGGGCATTGGCAGTCGGCTTGGCCGCGCTGACACCTTGGGCAGGCAAGGCTGTCGATACAGGTGCCTGACTTGCCACGGGACGGGCGACGACGCCAGGGGCACCAGGAGGTGGTACGACGCGCAGCACCTGACCGACTTCAATTTGGTTCGGGTTGTCAAGGGTGTTCCAGCGGGTGATATCGCGCCAGTTTTGACCCGAATCAAGCCCAATGCGAATCAGGGTATCGCCAGGTTTCACGGTATAAAACCCAGGCTTACCGGCATTCTCTGCACCAGGTAGTAAGCCGATTGGCTTGGCAGGCGAGACCGAAGAAGGCGCGCTAGCCGATGTACGTGCGGTGCCGCGGTCTTCCACGGGAGCGCTGGTCAGTGAGCGCGATGTGCAGCCCACCAGCAGCGTCAGCAAAAGCGTGACACAGACTGCCACCAAGTTATTCAAACGCAAACGGCCAACACAAGCGAGATGATTCATCAATTCAAGTCCTCAATCTTCGAAGCCAAACAAGGGCTCAATTACAACTCGGCCATAGCGGCACAACGCTTCAGGTTAAAGAGTCACCGACAGCTCAGTTGGTTCCTGATTTTAGAGGCACAAAGTGAACAGCCTCCAGCACAGCCTGACGAATCCCTTCAACAGTTTTATCTATCACCACCAACGCTTGCTGACCGGTGGCAGTTTGCATAGGTGCCACCAACCGACCCCCGACCGCCAGTTGCTCTATCCAGGCCGGTGGAATAGCCTCACCGCCCGCCGCCGCGATGATGGCAGCATAGGGCGCGCCCTTGGCAAAACCTTGCATGCCGTCGCCAAACAAAAGGTGCACATTGGCCAGCCGGACATGCCGGAGGTTGTCGCGGGCTTTTTCATGCAAGCCACGCAAGCGCTCAATGCTGTAGACCTCGCTGGCCAAGTGACTCAGCACCGCCGCTTGATAACCACAGCCGGTGCCGATTTCAAGCACACGGCCCAAGCGCTCGCCCATGCCCTTGCCTTCCCGCAGCAACTCAAGCATGCGCGCCACCACGTTGGGCTTGGAAATGGTTTGGCCGAGGCCGATCGGCAGGCTAGTGTCTTCATAGGCCTGATTGGCCAGCGCAGTATCGACAAAGCGATGCCGCTCGACCTGCCCCATAGCGGCCAGCACGGCAGTGTCTTGCACGCCTTGCTTAGCCAGCTTCTCGACCATGCGGCTGCGCACGGTTTGGGAGTCCAGACCGACGCCGGCCGGCATGGGCTTTTGCAAGCCAACAACTGAATGTTTGAGGGGTAAAGGTTTGAAGCCATTGACCGCGTTGGCGCTTCTTTTGCTGGCCGATGGCACACCAGCGTTGGCAGGCAGCCTGACCGGAAAACTCGGCCGCTTGTCCCCCGCCGCAGCTTCGGGGCGCTCGGTCGCTTTCATGGTTGGCCCTGAGTCAAGCGTGCAGCAGTTTGCGCCCAGTAGGGCAAGCGCTCGTGGTCGGTCAGATCCACTTGCAGCGGGGTGATGCACACAAAGCCTTGCTTGGTGGCATGAAAATCGGTGCCCTCGCCGTCGTCCTTGGCCGGACCGGCGCTGCCAATCCAGTACATGGTTTCGCCACGCGGACTGGTTTGTGTGATGACGCGTTCAGCCGCATGGCGACGTCCAAGCCGGGCCACCTTGACCCCCTTGATCTGATCATTCGGCAGATTCGGAATATT
This sequence comes from Comamonadaceae bacterium, assembly GCA_947451205.1. Lineage (GTDB taxonomy): Bacteria > Pseudomonadota > Gammaproteobacteria > Burkholderiales > Burkholderiaceae_C > Polaromonas. Next base: position 1,088 of record CANFZL010000209.1, on the reverse strand, counting down.
CACATTCAGCAGCCATGGCGCAATGGTGGGCAGCACGCCGTGCGCCAGCACTTCGATCGATGGCGCGAGCTGTAGCACCAGATCACGCGCTCGCTGGGCGGCAACATCAATGTGGGCCCAGCCTTTTTCAGTCTGCGAAAAAGCAATCGCCGGAATACCGAAAAGATAAGCCTCCATGGCGGCCCCCACTGTCCCTGAGTAAATCGTGTCATCACCCATGTTGGCACCGTTATTGATGCCGGAAACCACCAAGTCGGGCCGGTAGCCGAGCAAACCGGTCAAGGCGATGTGTACGCAATCCGCCGGTGTGCCATTGACGTAGCGAAAACCGTTTGCAGCCGGATGCACATAAAGAGGTGAATGCAGCGTCAGGGCGTTCGACTTGGCACTGTTATTTTGCTCGGGCGCGACAACTTCCACGTCTGCAATGCTCTTGAGTGCTTCGTACAAGGCCATGATGCCTGGTGCCTGATAACCGTCGTCATTGCAAATGAGTATTTTCATACGAATGATTCTACGGTCAGCCTTGTGACCGCAATGTGGCGGAAGACGTTTCTTCACGCAATGAAATACCCTCATGCACGGCGACCATTTCAAGCGCGCGCTCAAACATAGCCCGAGCCGAGCCCGACACAGCCCGCAGATAAGCATGCAAATGCGCATCTTCCGTGCTGTTGTTCAAGCATTCCTGACTGTATTGTTCAAAACTCGCCAGCTGACCAATCAGCTCAGCCACATGCCGCGGGCATTCGCACAGGATGTTGTTCGAAATGCCCGCAACCCGGGCCAGCGTGGCGTCCGAGTATTTGCGGGCAGGAATCAGGGCTGTGGGACCAAAAGCGCTTATGGACGTTGACGCATCCACCAGCAAGACCGAGCTGATCAGGTCAGACAATTCATAGTCAGACATCGGCTCCCTGCGTACCAATACGCCCAACACCTTGAGCGCCTCGACCGCCACCAATTGCCCGTAGTTGTAAACGACGATGGTTTGCAAGAACGGCTGGCGTGCCACCAAACTTTCTATCTGCTCACGCGCGCTGTCGTTCAGCGTATTGACCTTGATCAGCAAGATCTTCGGCTGAGCG
>CANFZL010000208.1 GCA_947451205.1 Comamonadaceae bacterium | reverse complement strand
ATCATCCAGTCGCGCGCCCGCACCCGGTCGTTGTTACTGCCCAATCGTTCATCGCGCTGAAGGTCATCAAAGCCGAAGGCTTGACAAAACAAGTTCCAAGCCGTGTCACTCACCACGGCTAAAAAGATTTGTTCGCCATCCTTGACGTTAAACACATCGTAAATTGCCCAAGCCGAAATACGGGCCGGCATGGGTGCCGCTGGTTTCCCTGTGACGCTAAATTGCATCATGTGTTGGGCCACCAAAAATACATTGTTCTCAAACAGTGCGCTCTGGACTTCTTGGCCAAGGCCCGTTTTTTCACGCGCAGCCAGCGCGGCCATCGCGCCCATCGCACCAAACATGCCGCCCATGATGTCGTTGACGCTGGTGCCTGCCCGCAGTGGGTCACCGGGTCGACCAGTCATATAGGCCAAGCCACCCATCATCTGCACGACCTCGTCGAGTGCAGTGCGGTGATCGTAAGGCCCGGGCAAAAAACCTTTGTGGCTCACATAAATCAGGCGTGGATTCAAAGACTTTAGGCTGTCGTAATCGAGCCCTAGCTTCTTCATCGTCCCGGGTTTGAAGTTTTCACTGACGATGTCGGCCGTTGCGATCAACCTCAATGCAGCCTCTTTGCCAAGTGCTGTTTGGAGATCTAGCGTCAGACTTTTTTTATTGCGGTTGAATGTTGGGAAAAAACCAGCACCGGAGCCGAGCAATTTTCGGGTGTTGTCCCCGGCGATCGGTTCGACCTTGATGACCTCGGCACCCAGATCCGCCAGCACCATGCCGCAAGTCGGGCCCATCACCATGTGGGTGAATTCAACGACACGCAGGCCGGCGTAGGGCAGGGCGTGCGTCATGTCGGGTTGATTCAAATTTTGCTCGTGTATCAACGTTGTTGCTTCCAGCCTTTAGGCAAGCCGGCATCGGGAGTCATGCCATAGACGGGTTCACCCACTAATCCCGCCATCAGCGGCTGCCGTGCATCTATCAATTTCTCTAAGTCAACACCCGTCGATACTCCCATGGATTCAAACATGAAGACCAAGTCTTCTGTCACCACATTGCCAGACGCGCCCGGGGCATAAGGGCAGCCGCCCAAGCCGCCCAGCGATGAGTCAAAAGTCCGCACGCCTTCCTCGTAGGCGGCGAGGCAATTGGCGATGCCAAGACCTCGGGTGTTGTGCATGTGTGCGGCGCCGGCGTGCACACCGATCTCGGCGTGTAGCCGCTTGAAAAGTCGACGCACTTGGGCGGGGTTTGCATAACCCACCGTGTCGGACAGTCCGGATTCGTTCGCGCCGGCCTCGATGCATTGGGCTGCCAGCCTGATGACCTCGTCTTCAGGCACGAAGCCTTGCAGTGTGCAGCCAAATGCGGTGGCAATGCCGGCCTCTAGCATGACTTGCGGTGCAATTGCATCGCGCAGCGCTGCGACGGCTCGAACTTCTTCCACCATCTCTTCCCGGGTCTTGCGTACATTGGCTAAGGAGTGAGCTGCGCTGGCGGAAACTGGCATCGTCAACTTGTGTACACCGGCCGTTAACGCTGCTTCGGCCCCACGGCGGTTAGGCACCAACGCCATCACAGTCAGCCCGGGCAAGGTCAGCGCGTGACGTACAACCTCAGCAACATCCGCCATTTGCGGCAACAGCTTTGCCGGTACAAAAGAGCCGACCTCAATTTCCCGCAGGCCTGCCGCATACAGCGCATTGATCCAGCGCAGCTTGTCGGCCGTCCCCATGGTGGCTGCAACGCTTTGCAAGCCATCACGTGGCCCAACTTCACTGATCAACACAGGATTTTCTTTGTAAAACAGGGGCATAAATTGAGTTTTAATTCTATAGGATAGAATGATATTCTTTAAGATGAAACTGTATCATGGGGCAGCCATCCCATGCTGTCAACCCAAACTGCTGACGAGGTCTCTGGATGCCACGCAAAGCAAAAATCGAATCCGTCGCCGATGCTGATGCTGCAGTTGGCGGTGTTGCGGCAGTAGACCGAGCACTGTCAATCTTGGCCGCATTCAAATCGGATGATGTGTCATTGACCTTGAACGATCTGGCGCAGCGGACGCAGCTCTACAAAAGCACAGTGCTTCGGTTGTTGGCATCTTTGGTGCATGCCCATTTGATCCAGCAACTTGGCGATGGCCGCTACACGCTGGGCGTGCAGGTGGCTCGACTGCACAGCGTCTATGCGGCTTCTTTTTCGATGGAGCGAGTCGTGACACCCGTTTTGCGCCAGCTGGTGACGGTTACTGGAGAAAGCGCCGCCTACCATGTTCGACAAGGCGAGGCCCGTTTGTGCTTGTATCGGGTTGACTCGCCTCAGCCGATTCGTGACCATATTCAAGCCGGTGACTTGCTGCCGTTTGATCGTGGAACAGGTGCCCGTGTTTTGACTGCGTTTGACCCGGATCGAGAGGCGAGTATTTCTCCACAAGAAAGGCCACTTTATGCTGAAATTCGGGCGCGGGGCTATTGCACTGCAGTAGGTGACCGGCTGGCTGAGGTGGCTGGAATTTCTGCCCCGGTTTTTAAGGCTGGGGGTGCGCTGGCTGGTGCGCTGACGCTGACCATGCCCTGTAACCGCTACCAACTGAGTCACGTGAAAATAGTGCTCGAAATGGCCAAATTACTCAGCGCCCGACTATGAGTGAAGTTGAACTTGCCTAGACCGTAACAACGACCTGTCCGCTAACGCGGCAACATGGCTTTGAGAACGCCATCTTTGAGCACCACGTGATGGTAAATGGCGGCGCCGGCGTGCAAGCCGGCGAGCCAGACAATGGTGTCGCCCAAAAGTTGATGCAAATCCCCCCAGTCAGTCAGGGCGGATATGCCAGACGACTTAACCAGCGGTATCTGCTCAATCCGTAATCCGCCCAGCAACGTGAGCGGAATACCCTCGCTACCTAAGGCCAAAAATGCGGTGAGCGGCAGGGCGAGCAGAAGTACCCACAACGCCGCATGCACCAACTTGCCCGTGATGTGCATCCACGGCGACATCAGGTGCTCTGGCGGGCCTGAACGTAGCGCTACCCAAATAAGACGCAACACCGTCAAGACCAAGACCGATACACCTAAGGTCTCATGCCAAACGATGTCGATTCGGGTCGCTGGATCGACCCCTTGCTTGATCAGGCGACCCAAGTGCTCTGGACCTAAGACAAAGGCTGCGAAGACGAGGATGGCCGTGACCCAATGAAAAACTTGGCTGAACAAATCGTAATGAGTTTTTTGCTGATGATCCATAAATTTGACTTCAGAGATTGATGCTGATGGGGGATTGTGTGACTCGAATCTGAACAGGGAATGACAGGGTGGCAGCAACACAGCAGAAACTTTGTGTGAACGTTTTGTAAAGTCGAACTGCTGTACGTGAAAACCCCGGCATGTTCGTTCAATACATTCATTAACATTCGGAACCAATTGTAAAAAGTGCAGAAGAATTGTTTTTTTGCGAAGTGAATGTTTCAACTGATTGTCAAGTTGCTGCATTTGTTGTTAGACCCAGCCAAGTACCCGGAGCAATTTCTTCATGTCGATGGTTCAATTGGCGCTTAAGCGTCCGTACACATTCATTGTGATGGCGATGTTGATCGTCTTGGGTACGCCCTTCGCCTTGTTGAACATGGCGACGGATATTTTTCCTGAAATCAATATTCCGGTGATCAGTGTCATCTGGAACTACAACGGACTGCCAGCCCAAGAAATGGGTCAGCGGGTGGCTGGTCAGACCGAGCGGGGGCTCACCACCGTCGTCAGCGATATCGAACACATCGAATCAACCTCTCTGTATGGCGTCAGCGTCATCAAGGTATTTTTCCAGCCGGGTGTCAACATTCAGACGGCCATTGCTCAGGTTGTGGCATCTGTGCAGACGCAAGTGCGGCAGTTGCCGCCCGGCATTACACCGCCGCTGGTGATCAAATATTCGGCATCCAGCATCCCCGTCATGCAGCTGGCTTTGTCGAGTCCGACATTGGCTGAAAATGCGTTGTTTGATGTGGCCGTCAACGGCTTGCGTCCGCAGCTCATCACCGTGCCCGGTGTGGCGTCGCCTTTTCCGTATGGCGGCAAGGTTCGCGTGATCTCGGTTGACCTCGACATTCAGGCGCTGCAAGCACGCGGGCTTTCGCCGGCGGACGTGGTGAACGCGGTCAATACGCAAAATTTGATTTTGCCTTCGGGCACCGTCAAGTTGGGTGAAACCGAATATGCAGTCCGCATGAATGGCTCACCCGACGTCTTGGGTGAGCTCAATGATTTGCCGGTCAGAACCTTGAACAACGCCACCACGTATTTGCGTGAAGTGGCTTACGTGCGTGATGGCTTCCAGCCGCAGACGAATGTGGTTCGTCAAGATGGTCTGCGCGGCGTTTTGGTATCGGTGTTGAAAAATGGCGGCGCGTCCACCTTGGACATTGTGTCCAACGTCAAAGCCCTGCTGCCTAAAGCGGTGCAGACCTTGCCGGCTGACGTCAAGGTCACGCCCTTGTTCGACCAGTCGGTGTTTGTCAAAGCGGCGGTCTTGGGCGTCGTCACCGAGGCTTTGATCGCTGCCGCCTTGACGGCATTGATGGTGTTGCTGTTCTTGGGCAACTGGCGCAGCACGGTGATCATTGCGCTGACCATTCCCTTGTCGATTTTGGCGTCAATCCTTGTGCTGTTTGCGCTGGGTGAAACGCTTAATTTGATGACGCTGGGCGGGCTGGCCTTGTCGGTCGGTATTTTGGTTGACCAAGCCATCGTGACGATTGAAAACATCGAGCGGCACTTGCACATGGGCAAGGAGTTGAACCAAGCGATTGAGGTCGGTGCTGGCGAAATTGGTCCTGCCGCGTTTGTCGCCACGCTGTGTATTTGCATTGTGTT
>CANFZL010000207.1 GCA_947451205.1 Comamonadaceae bacterium | reverse complement strand
TGATCTTCCAGCCAGTGAGCTCAGCGGCGAGGCGAACGTTTTGTCCACCACGGCCGATGGAGATCGCCAGATTTTCTTCGTCGACCACCACATCCATGGCGTGACGCTCTTCGTCAACCACGATGGAGGAAACATTGGCTGGAGCCAGCGCGCCGATGACGAATTGCGCCGGGTCTTCGCTCCACAGCACGATGTCAACACGTTCACCAGCGAGTTCGTTGGTGACGCCGTTGACACGGGTGCCGCGAACGCCAACGCAAGTGCCGATCGGATCAACGCGCTTGTCGTGCGACAGCACGGCAATTTTGGCGCGTGAACCGGGGTCACGGGCGCAGGATTTGATTTCCAGCAAGCCTTGTTCGATTTCAGGCACTTCTTGGCGGAACAGCTCGATCATGTACTCAGGCGAGGTACGCGACAGAATGATGGGCGCACCGCGTAAAGTGGTGTCGACTTCCATGATCATGGCGCGCACACGGTCGCCAGAGCGAAGGTTTTCCTTCGGGATCATGTCACTGCGACGCAGACGGCCTTCAACGCGACCGGACTCGACAATGATGTCGCCCTTGTCCATACGCTTGACCGTGCCCACGAAAATTTTCTCGCCGCGCGACATGAAGTCGTTCAACAACATTTCACGTTCAGCGTCGCGGATTTTTTGCAAAATCACCTGCTTGGCAGCTTGCGCGCCAATGCGGCCGATCGGCAGGCTTTCGACTGGTTTCTCGATGTAGTCGCCCTCTTCGATGTCCGCGATTTCGTCGCGCGCATCGCTGACCAACTCTTCACCCTCAGGGTTTTGCAGACCCGCCTCATCAGGCACCACCAGCCAACGGCGGAAGGTTTCGTAAACACCGCTGTCACGGTCCACGGCGACGCGGATGTCCACGCCTTCGGGATAGACTTTCTTGGTGGCCGAGGCGAGCGCGAGCTCGACAGCACCAAAAACGACGTCACGTTCAACATTCTTCTCACGCGATATGGCATCAACCAACATCAACAGTTCGCGATTCATTTCACAAGCCTGCCTTTCTCTTATTTCTCAGTCTGTTTGTCTACAGGTGGGACGCTTTTGGGGCGGCGTCCCTTGAAGTCGACCACGGGCGCCAAACGCGCCTGGGCAATCTCGTCAAGCGTGAAGCCCAGCGCCTGCAACGGTGCGGGAACTCTGTGCTTGCTCACTTTTTGACCCGGCTTGACATCGGGCTCTTCAGCCCAGACGATTTGCCAGCCGGTGTCGACACGTTCTAGCGTGCCGCGAAATTTTTTGCGATTGGCCGAAATCTCCGTGCCGGCACTGGCGGCCACGCCGATAGGTGCCTTCAGGGTGATATCAATCAAATCACCAATGAAACGTTCAAAATCTTGTTCAGTGCGTAGCGGCCTGTCGATTCCGGGCGAGCTGACCTCCAGCCGGGAATACTCAGTACCTTCGACTTCCAACACAAACTGAAGTTGACGAGTGACTTTTTCACAGTCTTCTGCGTTGATGTGCTGCTCTGCGCCTGGCGACGTACCCAACTGATAAGGCATGTCAATCGTCACGCGCAGCAATCCGCCGGTCGTGCGCTCAATGTCAACCAGCTCGTACCCAAGCCCGGTAACGGTTTGACTAATCGTATCGTGTAAAGCCATTCAGTCTCTGAAATTCATCCGCAGTGCAAAAACAAACGCCCAAAAAAAATGAGCGGTGAAAACCCGCCCATTTGGTCGTGAAGTCGGTATTGTAGCCCCCTGCACAGCACTCTGCAAAGAAAAAACATGCCAAACGCTCTGGATTTTGATGAATCAGGAGGTTTGGCTCACCAGTAAGCGCGTGTAGGGATGCTGCGGCGACAAAAGCACTTGGTCTACCGTGCCAGATTCAAGCACTTCACCGCTTTGCATAACCAGTACATCATGCGCCATGGCACGTATCACGTCGACGTCGTGGGTGATGAGCAAATAACTCAGTCCACGCTCCCGTTGCAAGCGCTGAAGCAGTTCCAGCACCTGTTTTTGAACAGTCACGTCGAGCGCGCTGGTCGGCTCATCCAACACCAACATGTCGGGCTCGACCATCAGCGCCCGGGCAATCGCCACACGCTGGCGCTGACCGCCCGAAAATTCATGCGGATAACGCTGCAACAGGCCCGGAAACTGGCTTTCAGTCATGCCAACGTCTGCCAACGCCTTGACCACCCGCTGGTATCGCTGGTCTACTTTCAGTTCAGGCTGGTGCACGCGCAGGCCTTCGCCGACTATTTCTTCAATCGTCATGCGCGGCGACAACGACGAAAACGGGTCCTGAAAAACCACCTGTACCGCCCGCCGGATGGCTTTGTTGCTGGCTGCGTCGTGGCTCCAGGCTTTACCGGCCAGTCGCAACTCACCTTGACTCGGGTGCAAGCCCAAGACTGCCAAAGCCAAGGTGGATTTCCCAGAGCCAGATTCGCCAATCACCCCGAGTGTCCGGCCTTTGCTTAGGGTGAAGCTGGCGGATTTGACCGCCACAAACTCGCCTTTTTTGAACCAACCACGAAAGCCCGCGATAGGCACTGAGTAGCTGACGCGCAAGCCTTGGCTCTTCACCACGGGTGCGCAAGCGACGCTTGAAAAAACCTCGTTCACATCCCTGACCGGCCGGCTGTCCATCAATTTTCGGGTGTACGGGTGTTGCGGGTTGGCAAAAACCTCGGCCACAGGGCCTTGCTCGACGATGAGTCCGTTTTCCATGACCGCGATGCGGTCTGCAAAGCGTCGAACCAGGTTCAGGTCGTGCGTGATGAGCAGCACGGCCATGCCATTTTTCTTTTGCAAGACCGACAGCAAGTCCAGTATTTGACTGCGCAAGCTGACGTCTAGCGCGGTGGTCGGCTCGTCAGCCAGCAACAGGCGCGGCTGACACGCCAATGCCATCGCGATCATGGCGCGCTGCCGTTGCCCGCCGGACAACTGATGCGGAAAAGAATGCGAACGTCGCTCCGGCTCTGGAATGCCGGTGTCGGCCAGTAAAGCCACCGCCGCTTGATGCGCCTTAGCCGGACTCATGCCTTCTTTGAGTTGCAGTACTTCTGCAATCTGATTGCCGACACTGAAGAGTGGGTTCAGGGCCGTCATCGGCTCCTGAAAAATCATCGCGATGTCGCGGCCGCGAACAGCGCGCAAGTCGCGCTCAGACAGAGCCAGCAGGTCGACCTGCGCATCGCTTTGAGCATTGTCTTGAACACCCCGAAAAACCGCTTGACCCGAGGTTTGAGCGCCTTGCACCAAGCCCAGCAAACTCAACGCTGTGACAGTTTTGCCTGAGCCCGACTCACCCACCAAGGCCAACTTTTCGCCGGCAGAGACAGAGAAGTCGATGCCGCGCACCACTTCTTTGCCGGCGAAAGACACGCGCAGACCTTGTACGTCCAATAAATTAGGCGCGTTCATCGATCGGCCTTTCGCGGGTCCAGCGCATCGCGCAGGGCGTCGCCCATGAAGGTCAGCAAGAGCAGCGTCGTCACCAGCACGGTGAAGGTTGACAGCGAAATCCACCAAGCGTCGATGTTGTTTTTACCTTGCGACAGCAACTCGCCCAAGGAAGGTGTTCCGGGCGGCACGCCCAGTCCCAGAAAATCCAAAGAGGTCAAAGCCAAAATAGCGGCACTCATGCGAAAAGGTAAAAAAGTCACCACCGGCGTCATGCTGTTGGGCAGCACATGGCGGATGATGATTTGCCAAGGGCTCAAGCCCATGGCGCGTGCGGCACGCACATAGTCGAGTTGCCGGTTCCGCAAGAATTCAGCGCGCACGTAGTCCGACAGACCGAGCCAGCCGAACAGACTGAGCAGCACCAGCAACAAAGCGATGCTGGGTGCAAACACCGCGCTGAAAATAATCAGCAAATACAACTCCGGCATGGAGCCCCAGACCTCCATGAAACGCTGAAAGGCCAAGTCCACCTTGCCGCCAAAATAGCCTTGCAGTGCGCCCGACAAAACGCCCAACACCACGCCGGTGAAGGTCAAGGCCAAGGCGAACAGCACGCTGACCCTGAATCCATAAATCAATTGCGCCAACAGGTCGCGGCCACGGTCGTCGGTGCCCAGCCAGTTGTCGCGTGTCGGCCGCGACGGATTCGGCTCCTTGGCAAAGTAATTCAGCGTCCGAGGGCCATAAGGATTAGGCGCATAAATCACCCAATTGCCGCCCGCCGTCAGCTTGTTGCGGATAAACGGGTCGAGATAATCGGTGGCCGTTTCAAAATCTCCACCGAAGGTTTTCTCCGGGTACACCGTGACGATCGGAAAGTAATAATTGCCTTCGTACTTGAGCAGCAATGGCCGGTCATTCGAGACCACTTCAGCCAACAAACTGACCAACACCAACGCGCAAAACAGCACCAAGCTGCTGAAGCCGAGACGGTTCCGGCGAAAGCGCCGCCAAGCCCGGCGCGATGGCGACAAAGACACAGAGGCCGACGCCCCTTCTTCCCGAGTGCCGGAGGCCGCTTCGAGGGGGTCATTCAAATTTAACACGCGGATCCACCCAGACATAACAAAGGTCACTCACCAGCTTGGTGAGCAAGCCAATCAGCGTGAAAAAATACAGCGTGCCCAGCACCACCGGGTAGTCACGGCGGATCACACTTTCATAACTCAGTAAGCCCAAGCCGTCGAGCGAAAAAAGCGTTTCAATCAGCAACGAACCGGTGAAAAAAGCGCCCACGAAGGCAGCTGGAAAACCAGTGATGATCGGAATCAGCGCATTCCGAAAAACGTGTTTGTAAAGCACCTGCCGCTCAGCCAAACCCTTGGCCCGCGCAGTCACCACATATTGCTTGCGGATCTCCTCCAAAAAAGCGTTTTTGGTCAAGATGGCCGTGACGGCAAAACTGCCCAACACCATCGCCGTGACCGGCAGGGCGATGTGCCAAAGGTAGTCCACCACGCGGGCCGCCCAACTCATCTCGTCCCAGTTG
>CANFZL010000206.1 GCA_947451205.1 Comamonadaceae bacterium | reverse complement strand
TCCGCAAGCCAAAAATCGCGCGTGGCTTGAATCGCGCTGTGGGTGGCGAGCGCTTGCGCGCGGGTGTCGGCCAAGACGTCAAAGACGCTTGACAGCATGCCGTTGTAGCGCAGCAGCATCTCGTCGTTGATGAACTGCCGCAGCGGCAGCAACTCGTCTTGCTGGCGCTTGGCGAGGTCGTAATGGCTCCGGTAGCGTTGGTAGGTTTCGCGCGCGTGGCTGCGGACTTGGATGGCGGTCTGGCGCAGCTGAGCGGCGTCGCCCATGGCGTCCCACAACTCGCCGGGCTTGGTGAGGCGGCGCTCGGCTTCTTTGCGTTGCCACAGCAGCGTCGCGATGCGAATGTCTTCGCGTGCTTGCAGTGCGCGGGTTTCCACATCGGGCATTTCACGCGGCTGCGCTGGCAAGGCGGGCAGCTGGGTTGGTAGTTCAAACTGCGCTGAGGTGCCCCATAGGCCAAGCAACACGATCAGCTTTTCACGGGCGCTGAAGGCGGCTTGCTGAGCGCGTGCCAAGTCGCTCGCAGCTTCAACCAAATAAACCTGCTGACGCGCTTGCTGCAAGCGGCTCCAGTTGCCAGCCTGCGTCAGACGGCGGGCCAGGTCGCCGCTGACTTCGGCGGCGTCTTGGGCCTGCGTCAACGCACCCACGGTTTCGGCGGCGCTGACCGCGTTGAGCCAAGCCTTGCGGGTCTCGGTCGACAGTCGCGTGATCTGTTGACTCGCCCGCAGCTTGGCGGGTTGCAGCGTGGGCGTGCGGTCTGAGATGTTGAGGCCTTCGCTGCCGAGCGCCACTTGCAGACTTGGGTTGTTCAGCAAGGCCACGCGCACGGCGGCATCTGCGCTGAGGGGGCCTTTGAGCAGTTGCGCGATTTCGGTGCTGTTGTCTTGCCCCGGGCGCGCAATGAGAACTGGCGAGGCGCTTTGTGTTGGCAGGCTGGCCATGCGCTGCTGCAAGGCGTTGACGCCACCGTCTGAGGCGACGTTGGCGCAGCCGGCTAGGGTGGCGGCCAAGGTGGCGGCTAAGCCGAGGCGGAGCATTGATGGACTAAAGCGTTTGGGGATCATGGTGCAGCCTTGGGTTGGGCGGCGGTTGGCGCAGCGTTTTGTTGCTCTAAGCGGAGCAGGTCGATGTGCCCACGTTTGAACTGGCCGACAGCGTCGTTGCTACGGCGCCAGTCCAGCTGGGTGTCTTCGACGCCGCGCGGCAGGCCAGCGAGTGTTGAACGGTAAACAGCGGGTGGTACGGCTGATTGCGGGTTGAGCGCCTGCAGTGTGGGCTGTGGATCGAGCGGTAAAAATACGGCAGACGGCGATTGCGCCAACGTGGCCTGCGTCAGCAAGGGCAGGGCAAAGGCACAGCCGACGGCGAGCCAACGCCCGGACATGCGCTGCGTTCGTGAAAAATGAAGGCGGGTTTTCAAAACAAATCTCCTGATGCGGTTGCAAGGCGCGCAAGCTGAACAAGTCAGACGGCGCCGAAAGACTGGGACTGAGCGCTCAAAGCGCAAGCCCACTTGCAAAGTACCGACCCAGTTGGGGCCGGGAGATCAGGAAATCGGTGGTTTTTGGTCGTGTGCCGCGTCGGCACTGGCGAACGGATCGGCCACTGGGGTGGGCGTCCAAACTGCGCTCAAACGCGGTGTCAACCCATCTGATGCGGCCATCAGCGCAACGTTGTGACACGCTTGACATGCCGAGCAGGACTCGCAACTGCCTGCGCCGTGGTCTGCGCTGTGCCCCGCATCGTGCATCTGATCGCAATCGACATGGCTGAGGCAGTCGGCTTTACTGGCCGTCACTTCGGTCGGTGCCTCGTGAGTGGCATGACCGCTGAGGCCTTCGTGGTTGTCGTGACCCTGATGCCCTCGGTGTTCCTCAGCTATTTGTGGCGCACCCGATGTCTGATGCATCTGTTGCGCAGCCATGCTGACCGCCATGGCGTCGCCAGTCCAGCCGCGCAGCGGCAGCAAGACCATCATGAGAGCGAGCACAAATAAATGCATACCTTGAATGATAAGGGGTCTCAGACGGTTGGCTAATCCGCCGGCGTTGCATTTTTCGCGCAAAAGAGGCTCCGACGTCACTGCGAGCGGAGCGCGGCAGTCCATCGTCGCGCACCTCCAAGATGGATGGCCGCGCTTGACTCACCATGACGCAGCGGTGGACTGACTCGCTCGTGCGGGTTCACGCTCTGCCTAAGTGTTTTTCCTATGCGGGGCAACTGCTTGTCTCTGTCAGAATGTTTGGCATAAGTTAGCATGCCAACAAGAAGGACAACACGAGATGAAGTACCAGCTGAATGTGAATGGCAAGTCTGTCACGGCGGAAGCCGATAGCGACACGCCGCTGCTGTATGTGCTGCGCGACAACCTGGCTTTGCAAGGCCCTAAATATGGTTGCGGCTTGGGCCAGTGCGGCGCTTGCACGGTGCTCATCAACGGTCAGGCGGTGCGCAGTTGCATCACGCCTGTGGCCAGCCTCAAGGGCGGCAAGATCGTCACGCTGGAAGGGCTGGGCACAGTCGATAAACCTCATCCGGTGCAGCAAGCTTTCATCGACGAGCAGGCCGCGCAGTGTGGTTATTGCATCAACGGCATGGTCATGCAGTCGGTGGCTTTCCTGGCCAAAAACCCGCATCCGAGCGAAGGGCAAATTCAAGATGCGCTGGCGGCTAATTTGTGCCGTTGCGGGACCCACACGCGCATCGTCAAGGCGGTCAAACGCGCGTCCGAGGCCATGACCCCGGCGGCTGTCACTGCATTGAAAGGAGCTTGAGCCATGCAACGTCGTCAATTTCTCCAGGCCGGCAGTGGCCTTGTGGTTTCTTTCTCTTTCGCCGGTGCCTCGTTGAGCCACGCTCAAGTGAATGCTCAAGTCAGCGCGCCCGCCAAAAGCATGGTGCGAGACCAAGTCGACGCCTGGCTCGTCATGGGTGCCGATGGCCGCGTGACGGTTTATTCAGGCAAGGTTGATTTGGGTACCGGTGTGCGCACCGCGCTGATGCAGATGGTGGCCGAAGAGCTGGACGTCAACTTCAAGCAGGTTGACATGGTCATGGGCGACACGCTGACCACGCTTGACCAAGGTCAGTCTGCCGGTAGCCTGTCCTTGCAAGTGGGGGGCGGCACCCTGCGCCAAGCGTCTGCCAGCGCGCGTCAGGCTTTGCTTGCTTCTGCTGCGACGCGCCTGCAAGTTAACGTGGCTGATCTGAGCGTGGCTGATGGCGTCATCTCGAACCGCACGGGCGACAAAAACATCAGCTACGCCGCGCTGGTGGACGGCAAGCCGATGAACCTCAAGCTCGACCCGAAAGCGCCGCTCAAAGCCTATGCCGATCACACCATCGTCGGCCAGTCGATTGCCCGCGTTGATATTCCGGCCAAGTTGACCGGAACGTTCATGTACATGCACGACTTCAAGCTGCCCGGCATGCTGCATGCGCGCATGATCCGCCCGACCGGCTTGGGTGGCAAGTTGCTCAGCGTGGACGACACGGCTGCTCGCAAGGTCAACGGTTTTGTGATGGTCGTGCGCAAGCAAGACTTCTTGGCAGTGGTTTGCAAGACCGAATGGGCCGCCATCAAAGCGGCGCGTGCGCTCAAGACCACTTGGGACACACCCAACAGCATGCCAGTGCAAGCAAACCTTTACGACTACTGGCGCAAGCTGCCAGTCGCCAAGGACGAAGCTGTCATCAAAACCGGCGACGCCGTTACGGCGCTGGCGGGCTCGGCCAAGCGCATCAAGGCAACTTACGATTTTGCGCCCCACACCCACGGCTCAATGGGACCGTCTTGCGCTGTGGCTGACTACAAAGACGGCGCTTGCACGGTTTGGTCAGCCTCGCAGGCCACGCACTCGCTGCAAGCGGAACTGGCCACCGTGCTCGACATTCCGAAAGCCCGCATCCGAATGATTTATGTCGACGGTGCAGGCTGCTACGGCCGCAACGGTCACGAAGATTGCTCGGGTGATGCAGCGCTGGTGTCGCAGCTGGTGGGTGCACCGGTGCGTGTCCAGTGGATGCGCGCTGACGAACACGGCTGGGACCCGAAAAGCCCGCCCACGCTGGTCGATTTGGAAGGCGGCCTTGACGCGGCTAACCTGCCGGTGGCTTGGCGTTCTGAGTTTTTCATTGCGCAGGCCAACGGCACCCTGGAAGAGTTTCCGCTGCTCGCGGCGGTGCTGTCGGGCGTCAAGCGCAACGGTCACTACACCGGCAACCTGCATAAAAATGCCGACGTGCTGTACCAGTTTCCGAACACCCAGACCGAGGTGCATCGGTTGGCTGACACGGCGTTTCGCACCTCCCACTTGCGAACCCCCGGTCGCATGCAAAACACCTTTGCCAATGAAGCGTTTTTTGACGAACTGGCCGCCGCTGCCGGGGCTGATCCGCTGCAGTGGCGACTGACGTATTTGAAAGAGCCACGTGCCCGCGCGGTGCTCGAAGACGTGGCCCGTTTGTCGAAATGGCAAAGCCGTTCGTCGCCCGCCAGCAAGACTGCCGGCAATTTGGCGCGTGGCCGTGGTGTGTCGTTTGTGAAGTACGACAACGACCGCACCTTTGTGGCCTTGGTGGCGGAGGTCGAAGTGAACCGCACGACCGGCGGCATTCGCGTGACGGATGTGTGGTGTAGCCACGATTGCGGACAGATCGTCAACCCGGATGGCACGGTCAATCAGATCGAGGGCGGCATTGTGCAAACCATCAGCCGTACCTTGCTTGAAGAGTTGCAATTTGACCGCACCCACGTCACCAGCACCGACTGGGCAAGCTATCCGATCTTGCGTTTTCCAGACGTGCCGCGCATCCATGTCAGCCTCATCAACCGGCCTGAGATGCCGCTCTGGGGCGCTGGTGAAATGGCACCTACCGTGGTGCCGTCGGCGATCTCGAACGCGGTCTTTGACGCGACCGGGGTGCGCTTGCGGTCGGTGCCATTCTTGCCGGCTAAGG
>CANFZL010000205.1 GCA_947451205.1 Comamonadaceae bacterium | reverse complement strand
TTGCCCAATTTGGGCAATGCGATTGCCACCTAACAAGGATTTTCAATGCCCGCTTACTGGATTGCTCGCTCACGTATTCACGACCCCGTCGAATACAAAAAATACACCGACCTCGTGCCCGGCATCATCAACAAGCACGGAGGCAAAGTGCTGGCCCGTGGCGGTAATTACCAAATCATGGAAGGGCCAGAAGACTTCCATCGATTTGTCGTGATCGAATTTCCGACCTTGGCTGCTGGCGTGGCTTGCTTTGAATCGCCTGAATATACCCAAGCGGCGGCTTATCGCAGGGCGGGTGCTGGCGTGGTTGAAAACGTCATCGTTGAAAGCGGCGACGCGACGGTGTGAGTGACCTGAAACATGCAAACTCTCAATTTCTCGTGCTTTCGTCACGCACGTGATGAGCGGCAGTCAGCGGTATTCTTACTGTGCAGGGTGATTGGTCTGTGGATTTTTTCAGCCTGTTTTTCGCTGGTTCACGCCGACTTTCCAGAGCGTCCGATTCGACTCGTGGTTCCTTTTGCACCCAGCGGTGCTGTGGATGGCATTGCGCGACTCACGGCGGTCGAATTTGGCAAGGCTTTGGGGCAAACGGTGATTGTTGACAACAAGCCGGGTTCTGGTGGCACCATCGGCATCAACTTTGCAGGGGCTGCAGCAGCGGATGGCTACACGATGCTATTGGGAAATATCGCGTTGGCGGCAGCGCCAGCGCTTTACCCCAAATCCGGCATCAGCCCCAAGCAGTTTGAGCCCGTGGCGTTGATCGGACGCTCTGCCTATATCCTCGCCGTGAAGAATAACTTTCCGGCCACCACGGTAGCCGAACTGGTGGCACTGGCCAAGGCCAATCCTGGCAAGTACAACTATGCCTCTGCCGGTGCGGGTTCGGCGATTCATCTGGCGGCTGAACTGTTCAAAAGTAAGGCGGGCATTGACGTCGTTCATGTGCCTTACAAGGGTGCTGGCCCAGCCATGAATGCCCTGATGGCGGGTGAAGTCGAAATGATGTTTGGTTCTGTCTCAGAAATGAAGTCGCAAATAGGCGGTAAGCGTTTTCGGGCTTTGGCCGTCACGTCGAGCAAGCGAATGCAGGCCGTGCCCCAACTACCGACACTTGCTGAAGGCGGTATCCGCGATTACGAAGTGGCTGGCTGGTACGGTGTGTTTGCGCCGGCCAAGACACCGCCGGATGTTCTGAAAAAATTACAAGCGGCTGCGACCGTGGCGTTCAATACCCCCGCCATGCAACAGCGCTTGGCAAGCTACGAAATGGAACAAGCCACCGGCGGCGCGCTTGAAGCTGGCGACGTTCTGGAGTCGGAAACCAAGCGTTGGAGCGAGATAATTCGTGCCGCCGGCATCAAAGTCGAATAGGACGAAAGAATGGGAATGCATATCCGGGCTGGTGACGGCCCTGCTTACACACAAGAATTTGCAAGCTTCATTGGACATTTAAGGTTTGAAGACTTGCCACCGGCTACGGTGCATGCTGCGAGGCGAGGCATGCTTGATTGGTTGGGGTGCGCGCTGGCGGCCAGTCGTCATCCGACCATCGATAAAGTGATTGCGGTGCTCGATGCGAATGGCAGCAGTCCCCGCGCAACCGTTTTAGGTCGGGCTGTGCGACTCTCGCACTCTGATGCTGCCTTGGTCAACGGTCAGATGGGGCATCTGCTCGACTATGACGACACCCACATGGGCGGCGTCGTGTTGCACGCGAGTTCGCCCGTCTTGGCCGCCTTGTTGTCGGCTGCAGAACGCACGCCGGTGTCAGGGAAAGATTTGATCGTCGCTTATGTCAGCGGTTTTGAAGCTGGTTTGCGGGTCGGTCGCTCGGCGCCCGGACATCACCCGGGAGGCTGGCACCTGACCGGTACCTTGGGCACGTTCGCAGCGGCGACGGCCGTGGCAAAGTTGAATCATCTTGACGCGCAGCGCATCACCTACGCTCTGGGCATCGCCGGAACACAAGCCTCTGGCATGCAGCAAAATCGCGGCACGATGTGCAAGTCGTTTCATGCGGGTCGTGCTGCCTCCAATGGTTTGTTGGCTGCGCTGCTCGCAGAAGCTGGCTTTGACAGCAGCGAAGAAATCGTCGAGGGCAAGCGCGGTTTCAGTCGCATTTACAGCGATGTCGCGGCCCCAGAGCAGATGACAGCCGAGCTCGGCACCGAATGGCAAATTGATGGCAATGGCCACAAGCCCTACGCCTGTGGCGTGGTGTTGCATCCGGCCATTGACGCCATGATTGAGCTTGGTAAGGACCCGCAGTTGCGCCTGGAAGATATTGAGAGCATCACATTGCGCGTGAATCCCTTGGTGGTGTCCATCACCGGCACGGTGGCACCCACCACCGGACTGCATTCAAAATTCAGTATTTATCACAGCGCCGCCGTCGCGCTGATCGACGGTGAAGCGGGCGTGGCGCAATACACCGACGAGCGCGCCATGGATGCTCGCGTTTTGATTGTGCGCGACAAAATCAGTGTGCTGTCTGACGACACATTGCGGCGTGACGAGGCCATCGCTGAAATGGTGTGTCATGGCAAGGTCTACACGGCCCACATTGCGCACGCCACTGGCACGGTGAAAAACCCGATGTCAGACGCTGCCCTGCAGGTCAAGTTTTTGGCTAATGCAGCTCCCATCATTGGCGATGAACGCGCCAAGCAAGTGATCGATCTTGTTTTTGCTCTTGACGATCTCAGCGATGTCCGTGAACTGATCAATCTGTGCGCATGACAAGCCCAAGCCCAACGGTCACGCCCATGCCCGCGCTGTCGGCTTACATCGCCAGCGCATTGGCGCAGCCCTTGCCGCTTGAGGTCATGGAAAAGGCCAAGTTTCATCTCTTAGATACCTTGTCGTCGATGGTGTCAGGCTCGCAACTTCTCGCCGGTCAAAAAGCCATTGCCTTTGTCGAGGCGCAAGGTATCAGTTCAGCGCAAGCCGTGCTAGCCGGGACGACATTACGCACCACCGCCATCAACGCGGCCATGGCCAATGGCATGTTTGCCCATGCCGATGAAACGGATGATTCGCACGCGGCCTCACTGACGCATCCTGGCTGCGGCATCGTGCCTGCGGTGCTGGCTGCAGCAGAACTGTATGGCCGCAGCGGTATGGCCGTGTTGCGCGCCATGACTCTCGGCTACGACGTCTGCTGCCGCCTCACTTTGTCGCTCGACCCCTATGCCTTCAGAGCAGCGGGACATTCAAGCCATACCTTTGGTCCTAATTTTGGTGCAGCCGCCGCAGCCGGCGCATTGGCCGGTGTAGATGTGCAGCAAGCCCGCTACCTGATGTCGTATGCGGCGCAGCAAGCGTCAGGTGTCTCTTGCTGGATGCGCGATAAAGACCACGTTGAGAAAGCATTCGACTTCGGCGGTATGGCGGCCCGAAACGGGATGACTGCGGCGCTGATGGTGGCGCTTGGCTTCACCGGTGTCGATGATGTTTTTTCAGGTGAGCGCTGTTTTTACGATGCTTACGGTGAGTCGCCAGACCGGACAGCGCTAGGGCGCGAACTCGGCACGCGCTATGAACTCTTGGGCACCAGCATCAAACGTTGGACGGTGGGCTCGCCCATACAGGCGCCCGTCGATGCGCTTGATTTGTTGATTCGCAAGCATGGTTTACGCGCTGCAGACGTGCGAGCCATGCATGTGCGTATTCCGCACGAGTCGCTGACCATCGTCAACAACCGCGATATGCCAGAAATTTGCCTGCAACATTTGCTGGCCGTGTTGCTGTTGGATGGGGCCATGAGCTTTGCTTCTGCACACGATCGTCCTCGCATGGACGATCCGCAAGTGCAGGCCATTCGGCGCAACATCACACTGCAGGGTGACGACGACTTGTCACGCGCCATGCCGAGTCGTCAGGGTATCGTTGACGTGGAGCTTGCCAACGGCGAGACCTTGCGCGAACACACTTTGGCCGTTCGTGGAACGCCAGGCAATCCCATGACCCGGCAAGAGCTGCAAGACAAATGCATGGAACTGTTGGGACCGGTTCTGGGTGCAGCGCAAGCTACTCGTTTATGTGCCACGGTTTGGGCGATTGAAAACGAAAATGATGTGCGAAATTTGGCCAGCTTGTTGCAGCCAACGGTTCCGCTGCGTTAGAACGCCAACCAGATGCCCAGCGGTAAAAAAAGCAAACTGCCTAAGTGACCGACGACGACCATGGATGCCACTTTGTGCGGTTCGACCTGAAATTTATCGGCCAGCATGAAGTTAAAAACTGCGGGTGGCAGACAGGCGAAAAGAATCAAGGTGCCGCGTTCGACACCTTGCAACGGAATCAACTGAAGTATCAGGAAAACAGTGATCATTCGCACGGCCATGGTCAAAAAAGACGCTTGCAAGCCAACTTTGGCGTCGCTGATCTGACTGGTTGACAAACGCGCCCCCAGTGACAAAAGCATCATCGGCACAAGCACCTTGCCAATCATGTCCAGTGGCGTGACAAACCAGGTCGGCAGGGCCCATTGCAATTGCGAAAATGTCACGCCAAGCACCGTGGCCCAGACCAATGGATTCGCATAGACCATGCGCCAGTCGACACGGCCGCTCATCACCGCAGAGCCGAGCGTGAAGTGCAGCAGATTGGAGATGACCAGCAGCACGACTGCCGGTGCCAGCCCTTTAACGCCGAAGGCCAAGACAATCAATGGAATGCCGACAGGCCCAACATTGGTGAACATGGTGCACGGCAAAAATGCACGCCATGAAGCGCCTGACAACCGAGCTACCGGTAAGGCCAAAAGTCCGCTCAGCAAGATAAACAGAAGCGCCGCACCGGTGAACGACACCGCCGCGACAGCATCAAAGCTCTTGGTCGACAGAGATGTGAAGATCAAGATGGGCAAAGCCACATCGACGATCAACTTGTTGGCCCCGGCCAAGTCGGGTTTGACTTTTCGACTGTATAAAAACCCGATTAAAACGATGACGAAAATCGGCAGCGTGATGTCTGCAATGTGAAGTGGCATGAG
>CANFZL010000204.1 GCA_947451205.1 Comamonadaceae bacterium | reverse complement strand
GCAGTGGCCCGCCTTGAACTTGCTGCCATCGTCGCCATTTGCTTTGAAAGGATGTTTCCATGCAAATGCTTTATGACTCAGACACTTTTGCCGTCGTTCAAATCCATGCCAATGCCGAAGAAGTGAATGCTGGCCTTGGAAGTGACCTGCCCAAGCCGCCCAAATTGGCCCGCCATGGTTTTGAAATTGTCGACAAACGGTCTGGCAAAGAGGTTTACTTGGACGGCTCTTGGGCCGAATTGTTTCAGTTGCGCCTGAACGTGTGGCAGCAAAAAACGCCCACACAGGAAGAAGTCGAAGACATGTTGGAAGGCTACGCCGAGTTGGCGCACACGACGGTGTCGGTGCACTGACAACGGGCTACGCCCTACTCCACCCGTTCCCGGTACCACCAGCGGTACATCGGCTCGGCTAACAACAGCACGGCAGCCAGCCGCATCACATGAAACGCTGTCACCATCGGCACGCCCAATTGCAAAACTTTGGCGGTAATAGCCATTTCAGCAACGCCGCCCGGCGAGGTGCCCAGCAAAAGCGTGGCCCAATGCAGGTCGACGACATGCGACAACCCCCAAGCGAAACCGCCACACAGCGCAATCATGACGACGGTGGCCAACGCCACTGAGGCCATCCAGCGCGGGGCCATGTGCACAAAACTCGGCGTGAAACGAACTCCCAGACTGATGCCAATGACCAGTTGCGCGGCATTGATCACGCCGGGCGGCAGTGCTGACTGACTCAGGCCATTGGCGGTGAGCACAATAGACATGGCGAGTGCGCCGACAAACCAAGGGTTGGTCCGCTTTGTCTTCAGCATGATCCAGCAGCCGAAGCCGGTGAGCACAGTCCACAGCGCCAGACTAGGCCAGACAACGACACGGGGCCCCGGAAAGCTCGCGTCAAGTCCGTGCAGCCCAGCCCACTGAAAACCAAAGGGAACGATCAGCGTCACCAGCATCACCCGAAGGCTGTGTGCCGAGGCGATGAGATCGGTGCTCGCACCGTGGCGTTCACCCATCAGCGTCATCTCCGATGCAGCGCCAATGGGCGAAGAAAAATAGGTGGTGATACGCGACAAGCCGGCGATATGAAAGGGGCCAGCGCCGGCATGCACTCGGTGCAGCCAAGCGCCGAAGACCAATCCCAGCGCCAACGCCCAGACGATGCCAAGCACCATCACCCACCACAAACTGCCCACCAAACTGACGATCTGCGGCGTGAAGTAGAGCCCCAAAGCACCACCAATGACCCATTGCCCGCCATTGCGCAGCGGCGTCCAACTGGCGGTCGGTCCACCGGCCATCGTCAGACCCGCGGTCAGCAACAGCGGCCCGATCATCCACGGCAAGGGAACCTTCAAGGCGATGCACAGCAAGGCCGCCGCCCAAGCCAGAAGCAAGGTGAGCAGCGTGCGCACCACAGCGCGCTGAAACAAGCGTTGGTTGAATTGAACGAAGGCGGAAGGAGGCATGTATCGGTCGGCTATAAAACGGGACTGCGAAATAAACTGAGGCCTTAGTATCGGTGCATGTCCACCCCCTTTTCTCTGCGTGCTGCTGCCCGACTATTTGCGATTGTGCTGGCTTGCATTGTCAGTTTTTCGTTGGCCGGTTGCGCCGTTGGTCACGGCGCAACTTCAGCCAGTGCAAGCGAATTGCAAACACGACTCGACGCCTGGTTGCCTGCCGATGTGTTGCTCCTAGGCGAACAACATGACGCGCCGGAGCACCAGACGCTTGAGCAGCAAATCGTCGAAACGCTGGCGGCGCGTGGCGTCCTTGCTGCAGTCTCCTTGGAGATGGCTGACAGCGGCGACAGCACCGCAGCTTTGACACCCGCCGCCAGCGAAGAACAAACCCGCATCGCCCTGCGCTGGAACAACGACGCATGGCCGTGGGCGTCATATGGCCCAGCCGTAATGAGCGCCGTACGCGCCGGTGTGCCAGTTCTGGGTGCCAACTTGCCGCGCGCGCAAATGCGCAGCAACATGGCCGACGAACAACTTGACCAACGCCTGCCAGCCTTGGCGCTGGCTGAGCAGCAAAAACTCATACGCCAAGGCCATTGCGACCTGTTGCCAGAAAGCCAGATCACGCCCATGACACGCATTCAAATCGCAAAAGACAGGCGCATGGCGGACACCGTGCAGGCGGCGGTGCGGCCTGGTCTAGTCGTGATGCTGATCACCGGTAGCGTGCATGCAGACAAGCAACTGGGCGTGCCGCAACACCTGCCGCCAGATCTGCTCGTCAAATCCATCCGATTGAGATCAGGGACAAAGGGGGGTGAGCACGAATCTTTTGACTACGTCTGGCTCACGCCGGCAACACCCGACAAAGATTACTGCGCTGGCTTGGCCAAACAACTGTCGCCGCGCTGAAATTCGACGCCCCATCATGGCGAGCAAAAATCCCGTCACTGCGTGCGAAAAACTCCGTCACTGCGAGCGCAGCGCGGCAGTCCAGAGCCCGAATTCGCAGTCATGGATTGCCACGCTTTGCTCGCAAAGACGCTATGGCCGCGCTACGCTCGCCATGACGGCGTTCACGCGTGCTTCCGAATCGCGTCAGCCACCACGTTGACCATGCGATCGATGTGCTCTTTTTCCACGATGAACGGTGGGCACAGCACGATGTTTTCACCGGCGGGCCGGACCAAAACACCGTTGTGGAAACAGGTCATGAAAATGTCGTAAGCGCGCTTGCCCGGTGAACCCGGAATCGACGCCATTTCGACAGCACCCGCCAGCCCCAAGCTGCGAATGCCGATCACCGTTGGCAGGCTCTTCAGGCCTCTGTGCATCGCGTCGCCCAGCACCGTGCCCATCTGACCGGCGCGTTCAAACAACTTCTCTTCTTTGAACAGCGTGAGCGTGGCAATCGCCGCTGCGCAGGCCACCGGATGACCCGAGTAGGTGTAGCCGTGAAAGAACTCGATGGCGTGTTCCGGCGCGCCCTCATTCGCCTTCATCATGGTGTTGTAAATGCGGTCGCTGCAGATCACGCCGCCCATCGGGATCACGCCGTTGGTGACGCCCTTGGCGAAGTTCAGCATGTCGGGCACGACGCCGTAGTAGTCGGCGCCAAAGTTAACGCCCATGCGGCCAAAGCCGGTGATGACTTCGTCAAAAATCAGCAATATGCCGTGCTTGTCGCAGATCTCTCGCAGCCGCTTCAAGTAGCCCTGCGGCGGCAGGTACCAACCGGCACTGCCCGCCACGGGCTCGACGATGACAGCGGCGATGTTGCTGGCGTCGTGCAGCGGCAAGATGCGGTTTTCCAGCTCCAACAAAATATCTTCTTGCCAGACCGGTTCTTGATTGTGAATGTAGGCGTGATTCACCGGGTCGTGAATGAAGCGCAGGTGGTCCACACGCGGCAGCAGCGCCGTGCCGTAAGCCTTGCGGTTGGCCGGAATCCCGCCCACGCTCATGCCGCCAAAACCGACGCCGTGGTAGCCGCGCTCACGGCCGATAAAGACATTTCGGTGGCCCTCACCACGGGCGCGGTGGTACGCCAGCGCGACCTTGAGTGAGGTGTCGGCAGCTTCTGATCCGGAGTTGCAAAACAGCACCTTGTTCAAGTCACCGGGCGCCATGTTGGCGATCATCTCAGCGGCCTTGAAAGCTTGGTCGTTGCTGGCCTGAAAAGCCGTCGCGTAGTCCAATGTGTCGAGCTGCTTTTTGATCGCCTCGTTGATGGGCTTGCGGTTGTGGCCCGCCGTGACGCACCACAGACTTGAGATCCCGTCCAACACCTTTTTGCCGTCGTGCGTGGTGAAGTGCATGCCGTCGGCGGCGACAAAGACGCGCGGGTCTTGCTTGAAGCTGCGGTTCGGCGTGAACGGCAGCCAGTGGTGATCCATGTTGAAGTTGTACGGTGTCATGTGAATTCCCTTGAAGTCGTGATCAGTGTTTGGCGCCATTCTGTCACCGTTGCGCGTGCTCAGACGAGCTCTGTCAAAGGCTTTCAGTGCTGCGACAATGGCCCCGCCATGAGCCCAACCTACACCCTCACCCTGTCCTGCCCCGATCGTCCGGGCATTGTTCATGCCGTTTCTGGCTTTTTGTTTGAGCGCGGCGGCAATATTTTGGACGCAGCCCAATACGCCGACGACCGAGACCAAGACGCCACCGGCCGGTTTTTCATGCGGGTCGGCTTTGCCTGCACGCAGCTGTCGTTTGAGGCCTTGAAAGAAGACCTCAGCGTCTTGGCCGGCGACTTTGAGATGCGCTGGAGCCTGCACCAGGCCAGCCAGCCGATGCGCACTGTGTTGATGGTCAGCAAAGAAGGCCATTGCCTGAACGACTTGCTGTTCCGCTGGAAGTCGGGCCTGCTGCGGCTGGACATTCGCGCCATCGTCTCCAACCACCGCGACTTCTACCAACTGGCCGCCAGCTACAACGTGCCTTTTCACCATATTCCGGTGACGGCGGCCACCAAGGTGGAGTCCGAGGCCAGGCAGTATGAAGTGATTCAATCGGAAGGTGCCGAGTTGGTCGTATTGGCACGTTACATGCAAATTTTGAGTGACGAGATGTGCCAAAACCTGGCTGGCCGCGCCATCAATATTCATCACTCTTTTTTGCCTAGCTTCAAGGGCGCCAAACCGTATCACCAAGCGCATGCGCGCGGCGTCAAGCTGATCGGTGCCACGGCCCACTACGTCACCTCAGACCTCGACGAAGGCCCGATCATCGAGCAGGACGTGGCGCGCGTTGAGCACAGTCGCACCGTCGAAGACCTGACGGCGATGGGCCGAGACACCGAAAGCCAGGTGCTGGCACGCGCCGTCAAATGGCACAGCGAACACCGCGTGCTGCTGAACGGCCACAAGACCGTTATATTTAAATAAATTGCAATGGCTGCGGAGCCTGCACGGCCTTTGTAGCATAGCGACCAATAAGCATTTTTAAGCTGATTTTGAGCATTCGCGCGCCCTTGACGCATAATCAGGTAGTGCAAGTTGTAAAACTCTTGCACAAGTTAGGTGATCGGTCAGTTTCGCGCGCTACTTCTGC
>CANFZL010000203.1 GCA_947451205.1 Comamonadaceae bacterium | reverse complement strand
TCGGCGTTTGTGCGCATTCAATGCACTCCGCTCGCGCTGGTGTCGGGCGCCCGTCATGTGATGGTTCTGCAACCGCAGTCAGCGCAAATTCCGCCGCGTCCGGCGGACACGCCTTCCGGTACGCCGCCTAAGAAGGGCGGACGATCATGATCATGCGCAGTGGGCAACAGCTCTTGTTGCCGGCCAGCCCGGTTTTTATTTGGTGCAGTTTGCTGGTGGCTTTGCTACTGGATATGTTGCCGCTAGGGCGTGTGCCCTGGATGCCCGATTTTCTGGCGCTGGTGCTGGTCTTTTGGAATGTTCATCAGCCGTTGCGAATTGGTATCGGCTTCGCTTTCATGTTTGGCTTGGGCGTGGATGTGCACCAGTCGTCATTGCTGGGTCAGCATGCGTTGTCCTACACCACATTGAGTTTTTGCGCGGCCATGATTCACCGCCGCCTGCTCTGGTTTCCCGTGCCATCCCAGGCGGTACAGGTGCTGCCGCTGTTTTTGGCTGCGCATTTGGTCGAACTGATGATTCGGCTCATCAATGGCAATGTATTTCCCGGATGGACATTTTTGCTAGCGCCGATGCTTGAAGCTTTGCTGTGGCCTGTCGTCAGTGTGATTTTGCTGGTGCCGCAACGCCGTGCGCCGGACCCCGATGCGAATCGGCCGTTGTAGGTCTGACATGGCCCATGGATATGGCCCCCACGCTTGTCGCTTCGCGTACTGCGCTGCCCCCCGAGGGGGCGCATTTCCCCTTGGGGCGGCCCGGCGGGGAAACCTTGGCCCCCACGCTTGTCGCTTCGCGTACTGCGCTGCGGCACTTTTATCTGCACCTGAAGTCTCATCGCTATGAATGAGATCAGAAACGTTGAAGTTGACCTGTACCGGTTCCGTGGCCGGGTGATGGTGGCGACCTTTGTAATTTTGGCGGCTTTTTTGCTGCTGAGTTTGCGCTTGGTGTATCTGCAAGTGGTGAGGCATGAGGACTTGAGCGAGCAAGCAGAAAGCAACCGCACCGCGATAGTTCCGATTGTCCCGAATCGAGGCCTGATTCTCGACCGCAATGGCGTGGTGTTGGCCACCAACTATTCTGCGTACACCCTTGAAATCGTTCCGTCGAAAGTGCCCGATCTAGAGGCCACGATTGATGCATTGGCCGAGATTGTCGACATCCAGTTGCGTGACCGGCGCCGCTTCAAGAAGCTGCGCGAAGACTCTAGAAGTTTTGAGTCTCTGCCTATCCGTACCCGCCTGACAGACGAAGAAGTGGCGCGTTTTGCGGCACAGCGGTTTCGCTTTCCAGGGGTCGACATCAAGGCCCGGCTGTTTCGCAGCTACCCCTATGGTGAGCTGGGAAGTCACGTGGTGGGCTACATAGGCCGTATCAACCAGCGCGAAAAAGAGACTCTAGACGAGAACGACGAAGAGGGCAATTATCGTGGGACGGACTACATCGGAAAACTGGGTGTCGAGCAGAGTTACGAAACTCAGCTTCACGGCATCACGGGTGTTGAACAGGTAGAAACTTCCGCCGGTGGACGGGCGGTTCGCAAGCTGGCAAGTAACCCTGCGAAGCCGGGCAACACAGTCATGTTGACGATCGACATCAAGTTGCAAAAACTGGTTGAAGATATGTTTGGTGACCGCCGTGGTGCGTTGGTTGCAATGGACCCGCGTTCTGGCGAGATCCTCGCATTTGTGAGCAAGCCGACGTTTGACCCGAATCTGTTCGTAGATGGCATTGACACCGAAAGCTGGCAAGGGCTGAATCAATCACTCGACAAGCCACTCCTGAATCGTGCGCTTCGGGGAACTTATCCCCCGGGTTCAACCTACAAACCGTTCATGGCCCTGGCGGCGCTGGAGGGCGGCAAACGCGCGCCCTCGTTGGTCATCAACGACAACGGTTCTTGGACTTTTGGCGGTCACGAATTTCGCAGCCATGGCGCACCGTTGGGGCCGGTGGATATGCACCGTGCGATCGTCCAGTCGAGCAATGTGTATTTCTACTCGCTGGCCAATGAGCTGGGCGTCGAGGCGATCTATGACTTCATGAAGCCGTTGGGTTTCGGACAGATCACGGGCGTTGACATCAATGGCGAGGTGCGCGGCGTGCTGCCCAACCAGGCGTGGAAGCGCAAGATGTACAAGCGGGCGGATCAGCAGAAATGGTATCCCGGCGAAACCATCTCGCTGGGCATTGGTCAGGGTTACAACGCCTTCACCATGCTGCAATTGGCCCAAGCCACGGCGACGCTGGCCAACAACGGCATCAAGAACAAGCCGCGTTTGATTTTGGGCACACAAGACAGCTTGACGCGCGCGCTGTTGCCTGCGCCGATAGAGCCACCGGTTGATCTTGGCTTCAAGCGAGAAAATGTCGATGTCGTTCGTCGTGCCATGGTTGGTGTGACCCAAGAAGGCACCTCGGCGCGTGTGTTCGCCGGTGCGGGTTACTTGAGCGGCGGCAAGACCGGTACGGCACAGGCCGTGTCAGTCGGTCAAAAAGAAAAATACGATGCGCGTAAGCTCGAAGAGCACCAGCGGGATCACGCCTTGTACATCGCTTTTGCACCTGCTGAAAATCCTGAAATTGCGCTGGCGCTGGTGGTCGAAAACGCTGGTTTTGGTGCCGCCCATGCCGCACCCATCGCGCGCCGGGTGTTTGACTATGTGCTGCTAGGTCATTACCCCAACGCAGAAGATCTGCAGGCGGTGCAGAAAGGCTTGGCGGCCGGCCCGATCGGCAAGCCGCGTGAAGTGGCCAGTGTGACGGTCTTGGGGGCGACTGACTCTGCTGAGGCAGCATCCGCAGGCAAACCGGCGACCAGTTTGTTCGCGCCACGGGGTACACCGACGGCGCGTTGAAGCTGCCTGAAAGCTAGCGGATGAAGGCGTCGTAACCGGTCTTCATGATCAACGTGCTGACCACGATGATGAAGACAACGCGCACGAAAGCGGCCCCGTGCTTCAGCGCCATGTGCGTGCCGAGAAGGCTGCCCAGCACATTCGCCACCGCCATTGTCAGCACAAAGTGCCACCAAACATGGCCCTTGTAAGCGAACAGCAGCAAGGCGGCCAGGTTGGTAGCAACGTTGAGCAGCTTGGCAGAGGCCGAGGCATTCAAAAAATCATAGCCCAGCCAGCGAACGAATAAAAAGACAAAAAAGCTGCCGGTGCCGGGGCCAAAAAAGCCATCGTAAAAACCCAGCAACAAGCCGATACAGCAGGCTGCCAAAGTTTCTGCCCGGCCCGTAAAACGTGGCGCGTGATGCCGCCCCAATTCTTTTTTTGCCAAGGTATAAATCAGTACGCCCAGCAGCACCACGGGCAAGACTTTGCGTAAAAACTGCGGTGATATTTCAGTCACTAGCCAAGCGCCGGCGAGCGATCCAACAAAGCCGACCAGTGCCGCGGGCAGCAGCGCGGACCAGCGCATGTCGACGCGCTTGGCGTATTGCGCTGTGGCGACAGCGGTACCGCAAATAGACGCGCCCTTGTTGATGCCAAACAGAGTGGCCGGGTGGGTGGTTGGGAAAGCGGCGAACAAAGCGGGTACCAAAATCAGGCCGCCGCCGCCGACGATCGAGTCAACGAACCCGGCCAGCAAGGAGGCGCAAGTGACAAAAATAAGTTCCATGCGCGCATTGTCCTATCGTGGCAGACGTAAAAAAGCGCCGGGGTCACCGACGCTTTTTTCGAGTCGGTCCGGTGGGACTTTCTCGTTTAACTTATTGTTATTGGACTTATTTTGTCTCCTCGCCTCCCCGCGTTGCGAGCAGCTAGGCTCGTTGGCAAGTAAGTAACTATAAGTTGATGTGTCGCCTCAGCACATCAGGGCTTTCCCGAGGGATGCTCACTTTTCGTCGAATTTGACAAGCAGTCATTCGCCCTTGGCAATCCAGGCGGCTGCTTTTTCGGCAATCATCAAGGTCGGTGAGTTGGTGTTCCCGCTGGTGATCAAGGGCATCACACCGGCGTCAACAACGCGCAGGCCCGTGATACCTCTGACGCGCAAATGCGAGTCGACCACTGCCATAGGGTCATTCGCCGCTCCCATTTTGGTGGTGCCGACGGGGTGAAAAATAGTCGTTGCAATGTCGCCAGCCAAGCGGGCCAGTTCGTCGTCGGTTTGGTACTGGACGCCGGGCTTGAATTCTTCTGGCCGGTACGCGGCCAGCGCGCTTTGGCTGACGATGCGACGTGTTAATCGCAAGGATTCGACCGCCACTTGCCGGTCTTCTGCGGTGCTCAGGTAGTTGGGCTGGATCGCCGGGGAATCTGCAAAGTTGCCGCTTTTGAGGCTGACCGTGCCACGGCTGGTCGGGTTCAAATTGCAGACGCTGGCCGTGAAGGCGTTGAATGCGTGCAAAGGTTCGCCAAAAGCGTCCAGCGACAGGGGTTGCACGTGGTATTGAATATTCGGGTACGGCCGGTCGGGGCTGGAGCGGGTGAAAGCGCCTAGCTGGGACGGTGCCATGCTCATGGGGCCAGTGCGGCGCAGCGCGTATTCGAGGCCGATCTTGGCCTTGCCCCAAAGTGAATTGGCCATGGTGTTCAGCGACACGTTGCGCTTGCCGTTGGCTTGAATTTTGTAGACCGAACGGATTTGCAAGTGGTCTTGCAAATTGGCGCCAACGCCCGGCAAGTCTTGCTTGACTTGAATACCGTGTTGCGAAAGCTGTGCAGCTGGGCCAATGCCTGAGAGTTGCAAAATGTGCGGCGAGCCGACGCTGCCGGCGCACAGAATGACTTCGCCGCGCAAGTCGCCGGAGTCGCGCGTGGCAAAGGCTTTGACGCGCTCGTCGCCAGTCCAGACCTCGACGCCGGTGCAGCGTTGGCTGCCATCAGGCTGCTGCTCAATCAGCAGCTGTGTCACTTGCGCGCTGGTCCACATTTCAAAATTGGGCCGACCCAAGCAGGTCGGGCGCAGAAAAGCTTTGGCCGTGTTCCAGCGCAGGCCATTTTTTTGGTTCACTTCGAAGTAAGCCACGCCTTCGTTGTTGCCGCTGTTGAAGTCTTCGGTGGCGGGTATG
>CANFZL010000202.1 GCA_947451205.1 Comamonadaceae bacterium | reverse complement strand
GCCCTCATCACCGGTGCCGGATCGGTCGGTCCCGGTTGGGGCAATGGCCGCGCCATGGCGGTTCGGTTTGCAGAAGAGGGCGCCCGCATTTTTGCCGTCGACCGCGAAGCCTCTGCCTTGACAGAAACAGCGCAGCGCGTGGCCGATGCCGGCGGTGTGCTGGCCATTGGTTTGTGTGACGTGACGCAAGCCGCGTCTATTGAGGCCATGGTCAAGGCCTGCATCGCCGAGTACGGGCGCATTGATATTTTGGTCAACAACGTCGGCGGTTCGGCCAAAGGTGGCCCGATTGAGATGAGCGAAGAAGTGTGGGATGCGCAGGTCGACCACAACCTGAAAAGCGTCTTTCTCACCTGCAAGCATGTGTTGCCGCACATGCTGGCCCAAGGCGGCGGCACCATCGTCAACATGTCGTCGACCTCGGCCATGCGTTGGACGGGCGCGGCGCAGATCGCCTACGCTGCGACCAAGGCTGCGGTGATTCAGTTCTCGCGCGTGTTGGCCGTGCAATATGCCAAGCAGGGTATTCGCGTGAACACCGTGGTGCCGGGTCAATTGCACACGCCGATGGTGGAGGTTCGGCTGGCCGGACAACGCGCCGGTGGTGATGCCGAAGCCTTGCTTCA
Source organism: Comamonadaceae bacterium (assembly GCA_947451205.1). Taxonomy (GTDB): domain Bacteria; phylum Pseudomonadota; class Gammaproteobacteria; order Burkholderiales; family Burkholderiaceae_C; genus Polaromonas. The sequence goes on along the minus strand of CANFZL010000202.1, from coordinate 4,413 downwards.
ACAGCGACAAGCGCGCATTCCGTTGCCCTTCATGGGCGATGGCCGCGACACCGCCAATGCAGCGCTCTTTTTAGCCAGTGACGAAGCCCGCTTTGTGACGGGTACAGAGATCGTGGTCGACGGCGGCATGTCGGTGCGTTGCGACTGACTTTATTTTTGATAGAAATGAGACCATTTTCATGACAGCTTCCAACCCTGATTTGAACCGCACTGCACCATCCAAGCGCCGCGCCATTGGCACAGCATTGAGCGTGCTGCTGACGGCCTTGACTTTCAGCTTGCCGGCAGCTGCGCAGACGAACATCACGCGTTTGGTCGTTGCTTTTCCGCCGGGCGGACCGGTTGATTTTGTGGCCCGCACCATGGCTGAAACCTTGAGCAAAGAACTCGGCCATCAAGTGATTGTTGAAAACAAGGCTGGCGGCAACGGCGCTATTGCGGCGGAATTTGTGACGCGAGCCACGCCCGATGGCAGCACCTTGTGGCTGACCAGCGTTGGCGCGGTCGCCATCAATCCGGCGTTGTACGAAAAACTGGCTTATAACCCAGAGCGCGACTTGGCCCCGGTCTCGCTGGTGGTCAACAACGTCGAGGTGCTGGTCGTTGGTGCCAACGTGCCGTTCGCCAACGGCGCGGAGCTGGTGGCTGCCAGCCGTATACCGGGCAGCAAGCCGCTGGCGATGGCGTCGTCGGGCACCGGCAGCGTGCCACACTTGGCCATGGAATTGCTGAATGACGCAGCCAAGATCAATTTGTTGCATGTACCTTACAAGGGCGCAGCACCGGCGATCAATGATGTTTTAGCTGGCCATGTCACGGGTTTTTTTGGTGACATTCCGGGTCTGATTGCATACATCAATACCGGCAAGCTGAAGGCCTTGGGCATCGCCGCGTCCAAGCGACACCCGCTGCTGCCGAATGTCAAAACCTTCAACGAAATGGGCATCCCCGGCGTCGACTCTGACAACTGGTACGCCCTGTTTGCAGCCAAAGGTACGTCGGCGGCTGACTTGGAGCGCGTCAACCAAGCTGTGCGCCGCACGCTGAACAACGCGCAGGTTCGGGCCAGGTTGCAGGCTTCAGGCGCTGAGCCCTCACCATCGACGCAGGCGGAACTTGCCGCTTTGCTGAAAAAAGACACGGCCAAATGGTCGCGCGTCGTCAAAGCCAACAACATCAAACCGGATTGATCCCACATGCGTATTCCACTCGTCATCCCAGGCACGAAACCTGAGCTCGCTGCGCAAGAGGCGCAGATCATGGCTGAACGCGGCCGTATTTCGCCGCTGTACGGCACCTTGCTTAACAGTCCACCGATAGCCCATGGCTGGGAGCAAATGCTGTCTGCCGTGCGCAACCGCAACAGCATTCCGGCGGGCTTGCGAGAGCTGGTAATTTTGCGTGTGGCGGTGTTGAACCGCGCCCCTTACGAGTTCGATGCACATGTGCCACATGCGCTCGCGGCGGGTGTCTCTGCAGAAGCCGTTGAAGCCAGCCGCAGCGTGCCCTTGGCGGCAGATGCGCCGTTCACCGAAGCGCAGCGTGTGGCGCTGCGCTTAGCGGACGCCATGACGCGCGACATCGACGTGCCCGACGCTTTGTACGCCGAAGTTCGTCAACACTTTGATGTGCAAGGCCAGATTGATCTGGTGGCCACCGTGGCGGCTTACAACATGGTGTCGCGCTTTTTGGTGGCGCTGCAGATTGGTCACTGACATGGCGCAACCCTCGCAGTTCACCGATTTCATTCTGGTTCAGTTGACGGCAGTGCCAGGCGCAAGCGGCGCTGCGGCGCAAGCTGCATTGGCGACCAAGTTTGCGCATTTTTGCGAGCAGAGCAGCTTGCCGCTCAGCCTGCACCGTGTCGCTTGGTCGGCCCCGACGCAGACCGCCTACTGCTACGCGCGACTCGTCAGCCCGGGCCCGCTCGCCGCTGATGACTTGCTGGCGATGACCGACTGGTGGGCCGGTGATGGAACGGGTTTCAGCAACATTCGCGTTTCCAGATTGGAACAAGTGTTTGCTGCGCCCGGTCGCTCTGCTGGCGCGAACGCGGCATTTCATTACATCGTCGAAATGGACCCAGAGCAAGGCTGGATGCCCGAGATTTCGCGTTGGTACGACAGCGAACACATGCCCGGCCTGGCGGCGGTGGAGGGTTGCATTTTGGCCTTGCGCTTGCTGAACCACGACCACGGCCCTTACTCGCTGGCCTGCTACGACTTGGTTACCGACCAAGCCTTGCACTTGCCGGCTTGGTTGGCTGTGCGGGGCACTGCGTGGAGCGACATCACGCGGCCACACTTCACCAACACCATTCGCACAATGTTTGACGCGAGGGCTTGAAGCCTTAAAAAAATGGACAATGAATTTTTTAACCGCCGTCGCCAGTGTCTAGCTGTGCCTTTGGCCACCGGCTTGAGCACCTGGTCATGGTCTGCAACGGCGCAAGCTAACTGGCCGACCAAGCCGGTGCGCTTCATCGTGCCGTTTGTGCCCGGCGGCACCTCCGACATCGTTGCCCGCACCGTGGCCAATGAACTCACCAAGCAGCTCGGCACCCCCGTGCTGATCGAAAACCGGGGCGGTGGCGGCGGCGTGCCAGCGATGCAGGAAGTTGCGCGGGCACCGGCTGACGGCCACACCATCATTCTCGGCCACGTCGGTTCGATGGCGGTGAATCCCTACATTTTTCAGAACACCGGCTATGACGTCAACCGTGATTTTGTGCCCGTCACTTTGCTGGCCAAAGTGCCCAGCCTGTTCGTCATTCACCCCGATGTGCCGGCGCGCAACCTGAAAGAATTCGTTACCTACGTCAAGGCCCGTCCAGGCCAGCTGAACTACGGTTCGGCCGGCAATGCGAGTGCCGGTCATTTGGCGATGGAATACCTCAAGCTGACCACCGGCATGTTCATGACGCACATTCCTTATCGGGGCACCGGCCCGGCTTTGACAGATTTGCTGGCCGGTCGCACCCAGGCTTTTTCGGCTGGCACGCCCGCTTTGCTGCCCTTCATCAAAAGCGGCAAGTTGCGTGCGATTGCCACGGGCACGCCGCAGCGCTTGGCGTCTTTGCCCGACCTGCCAACGGTGGCCGAGCAGGGCTACAAAGGCTTTGAGTCGGTGCAGTGGTATGGCGTCATGGCGCCAGGTGCAACGCCGCCTGATATTGTCAAACGCATTCAGGAAGAGTGCTACAAAGCCTTGCGTTCACCCGCCATTGCGGAACGCTTTGCCAGCGAAGACGCTGCCATCGGCGGCGGACCATCGGCTGAGTTTGGCACCTTCATCGGCCAGCAACAGCGCTTGTGGAAAGACATCGTGTTGCGGGCCCACATCCGTTCTGATTGATTGGGTTAGGCCACGTCCAACCGGACGACAATCGGTCTGAATTCACCCAACTTTGAAAAGAACAGTCCATGTCGAACTTCACCCAAATCGTCCTTTTCACCGACACCGATGGCCTGGCCAAATTCCGCGAGGAAAGCGTTGCGTTGACCGAAGGCTCACCCATGTCAATGTTGTCTCCGGTGTTTCCCTCGGCGGGTTATCAGTTGCGCCAAAGTCCGGTGGGTTTTCGCAGCCAGTTTCATTGCACCGGCCAGCCGCAGTGGGTTTTTATCTTGCAGGGCCAGATGGAAATTGGCTTGCAAGGCGGTGCTTCACGCATCTTCAAAGCAGGCGAGCATTTTTACTCAGCCGATGTTTTGCCCGCAGGCGCGGTCTTTGACGCTGCGGTGCACGGCCACTGGAGCCAGCAAGTCGGCAGCGAACCACTGGTGACCTTGTTCGTCAAAGGCTGAGTCGCTGAACAATCGTTGCGCCCAAAACAAAGCGGCCTGCTGTTCCCTTGATGGGAGCAGCAGGCCGCTTTTTTAACGAGGGCTGTTAGCGCTCGTGTCGATGTTAACGACCGTTGAACGAGCCGAAGTTGCCGGAGCGGCCTTGACCGCCACCGCCACCGCCACCACCACCCGAACGTCCGCCACCGCCACCACCGCCAGAGCGGCCGCCGCCACCACCGCCACCGCCAGAGCGGCCGCCGCCACCACCGCCACCGCCGCGGTAGTTACCGCGGTTGCCGCCTGTTGGCTGGCCGGAAGACGGGAAGCCTGAGGAAACATGGCTTGCCGGTTGTGCATCTTCGTCAAACGACTGTGGGCGCTGGCGCGGAGCCTGCGCTTGCTGCATGCGTGGCTGGGTTGGTTGACCGCCGCCTTGTGAGTAGCCGGTGTTTTGGCGTGGGCCGCGTCCACCGCCACCGCCGCCATTGCCGCCATTGCCGCCACCGCCGCCGTTGCCAGCGAAGTTACCGCCGCCGCCATTGCCACCACTGCGACCACGGCCAGCATTGCCACCGCCGTTACCACCATTGCCGCCGCCACCATGAGCGCTACGGCCAGGTTGTTG
>CANFZL010000201.1 GCA_947451205.1 Comamonadaceae bacterium | reverse complement strand
CAGCGGCGCGCGCAGCCTTGACGGCCACGTTGAGCATGGGGTGGAGATTGGACATAAGCAGTAAGAAAGAGCGGGAGGGCTGCAGACCGGTGACCGGCGGGCAGGTGACAATAGCGCCATTTTACGGGGCTTCAGCCCCAAAAGCCCATGAAAACCCGATTTATCCTCATCAACACCAGTCATGCCGGCAATGTGGGCGGCACCGCACGCGCCATGAAGGTGATGGGTTTCACGGATTTGGTGCTGGTGGCGCCGCGTTGGGCGAATGTGCTGAACCGCGAAGAAACCATCCAGCGCTCCAGCGGTGCTTTGGATGTTTTGAAGAATGCCCGCGTCGTCGAGACCGTGGAAGAGGCCTTGGACGGCATGACCCATTTGTGCGCCACGGCGATGACGCCGCGTGATTTTGGCCCGCCCACGGTGACGCCGCGGGCGCACTTTGCCGCCTTGACATCACCGGCTGCGCAAGAGTCTGGTCAGCGCCCTGAATCAGTGGCATTTTTGTTTGGCTCTGAGCGCTTTGGCATGCAAAACGAAGACGTTTACCGCTGTCACGCCTGCCTGAGCATTCCGACTGATCCCAAGTTTGGCTCGCTTAATTTGGCGGCGGCGGTGCAGTTGATCGCCTACGACTGGCGCGAGGCGCTAGGCGGTTTTGCGGTGCAGTCCGCCACGCCACCGGCACGGCAAGCTGATGCGGCAGAGGTAGCCGGCATGCTTAAGCATTGGGAGCAGTCCTTGGCTGAGATTGGGTTTCTGGATCCGCAAGCGCCGAAAAAACTCATGCCACGGTTGAACCAAATGTTCAACCGCGCCCGACTTTCGAGTGAAGAAATCCATATTTTGCGCGGCGTCGCCAAGGCGATGTCGCAAGCGGCCGGCAAACCAGACGTCGAATTGGCCTTATCGTCAGCGGCCTCATCCGTCGCCAAGTAGACTCCTCACCATGTTTTCCAGACTCCGCTCCGACGTTCAGTGCATTCTTGACCGTGACCCAGCCGCTCGCACGGCTTGGGAAGTACTGACTTGCTACCCCGGCATCCACGCTCTTCTATTGCACCGCCGCGCCCACTGGTGCTGGAATCACGGACTGAAGTGGCTGGGGCGGTTTATCTCGCACTTGGCGCGCTGGCTCACCGGCATTGAAATCCATCCGGGTGCCAAAATCGGCAGTTGCGTATTTTTTGACCATGCCATGGGCGTGGTGGTCGGTGAGACCGCTGAAGTTGGGGACGGCTGCACGATTTACCAAGGCGTGACGCTGGGCGGTACCTCGCTTTACAAAGGCACCAAGCGTCACCCGACGCTGGGCCGCAACGTGGTGGTCGGTGCGGGTGCACAGGTGCTGGGCGGCTTCACGGTGGGTGACGGTGCCCGCATTGGCTCTAACGCGGTGGTCGTCAAACCGGTGCCCGCAGGGGCCACGGCCGTTGGCAACCCGGCGCGCATCATTCAGGCTGACTCTGATGTGAAGCGCGAAGAAGCGGCCAGTCAGATGGGCTTTTCAGCCTACGGCATCACCCAAAACGACGACCCGGTGTCGCAAGCCATGCGGGGTTTGATCGACAACGCGGCTGGCCAAGAGCATCAAATTGCCTTGCTCTGGCAGGCGATTGAAAAGCTTTCCGGGTCAGCGGCTGCACCGGGAAAAGACTGTGTGCCCAATGACGCGGCGCGCCAAGAAACTTTTGCCGCCGATAAGCTCAACCAGCTGATGGGCAAGTAAATCGACGTCAGGCCCGGACGGGTTTTTAAGCGACAGGCCGGATGGCTGATTTGGGCCGGAAGGCCTTGCAGATCTCAACTCGGGTTTCCAGATAAGGTCCGCCGATCAAGTCAATGCAGTAAGGCACGGCGGCAAAAATGCCGGGCATGACACTTTCACCAGCCTCGTTGCGCAAACCTTCCAGTGTTTCTTGAATCGCTTTCGGTTGGCCGGGTAAATTCAATATCAAGCTCTGATCGCGGATCACGGCGCACTGGCGCGACAAAATCGCGGTCGGCACAAATTTCAAACTGATCTGCCGCATTTGCTCGCCGAAGCCGGGCATTTCCTTGTGGCCCACCGCTAGGGTTGCTTCTGGCGTCACGTCGCGCAGGGCAGGGCCGGTACCGCCGGTGGTCAAGACCAAGGAGCAACCCGCATTCACCAGTTCGATCAACGCCGCGCTGATGCCGGCTTGCTCATCGGGAATCAAGCGTGCGTCAAATTCAATCGGATTCTGTAGCGCACGCGTCAGCCAGTCTTTCAGGGCGGGCAGACCTTTGTCTTCGTAGACGCCGCTGGAGGCGCGGTCGCTGACCGAGACGATGCCGATGCGCACCGGCTCAAAGCGCGTCGCTTCAAGACTTGACATGCGCCATCTTTTCTTTGACCAGCTGAAAAATCTCGCGGTATGACTTGCCGTGGCGCGGCGCTTCACCCGGTTTTTCAGGCACGATATCTTTGCGGGCTTGGCGGATCAGCGCACGCAACTGCTGCGAATCGGTGTCGGGATAGGCGTTCAGCCAATCGCTCAGCGCGCCATCTTCCGCGATCAATTTGTCGCGCCATTGCTCAGCCAAGTGCAGCGACAGCGTGAGCTGCGCTGAACCGTTGGCTTGCTCATTGATCGCTTCACGGATGGGCTCGGGGTCCAGCGGACGCATCAGTTTGCCGATGAATTGCATCTGTCGCCGCCGACCTTCGAAGTGCGTGATCTTCTTGCAATCCTTGATGGCGTCGAGCAGCTTTTCAGGCAGGTTGAGCCGTTTGATGAGGTCGGGACGCAGCGTCAGCAGCGCCTCTCCCAAGACCTGCTTTTCGCCGGCCTCGGCTTTGAGTTGGGTTTTGCTAGGGGGACCTGGCTCTTCAGCCAGAATTTCTTCGGGCTTGACGAAGCGTCCGTTGGACCAATAGCCTTTGATAGTCTTGTTGTTCATTGCAGTCAGTATCATAGCGACCCATGACCACCCAAACATTGAAGCGTTCCCCGCGAGACCCCCATCTGATGGCGCAGCCCGAATCGGGCTTCAGTTATCACCGGGATTTCTTTGAAGATTTGGTCGACAGCGCCTTGTCCCACGCCACCAAAATCGGTGCCACCGACGCGGCGGCAGAGGCCTCTGAAGGTTGCGGCTTGAGTGTCAGTGTGCGCAAGGGCGAGCTCGAAAATGTCGAGCGCAACCGCGACAAGTCGCTGGGCGTCACGGTCTATGTGGGCCAAAAACGCGGCAACGCCTCGACCAGCGATTTCTCCAAAGCCGCTATCGAGCAGACCGTGCAAGCGGCCTACGACATCGCCCGCTTCACGGCCACCGACAAAACCTCGGGCTTGCCGGCTGATCGCGATATTTCGCGCAAGCATTTAGACCTCGATCTTTTCCATCCTTGGGCCATCAACTCGGCGCAAGCTGCTGTGCTGGCACTCGAATGCGAAGCCGCCGCCATGAGCACCAGCCGCCTGATCACCAACAGCGAAGGCGCTGGCGTGTCGGCGCAGCAAAGCCATTTTTTCAGTGCGCACACGCGTGGTTTTCGTGGCGGTTATGCCAGTTCGCGGCACAGTATTTCAGTCTCGCCGATTGCTGGCAAAGGCAGTCAGATGCAGCGCGATTCTTGGTACAGCTCGATGCGTGACGCGGCTGACTTGGCCAGTCCGCAAGCGGTCGGTCGTTACGCTGCCGAGCGTGCTTTGTCGCGCTTGAAAAGCCGAAAAATCCCGACCACGCAATGCGCCGTGTTGTTTGAATCGCCGCTGGCGTCGGGTCTGCTGGGCGGCTTTGTGCAAGCCATCAGCGGCGGCGCGCTGTACCGCAAAAGTACCTTCTTGCTCGACAGTTTGGGCAAGGCGGCTTTCCCGACACACATCGACATCAGCGAAGATCCGCACGTGCTCAAAGGCAAAGGCAGCGCACCTTTCGATGATGAGGGTGTTAAAACCAAGGCGCGCCAAATTGTCGACGGCGGCATTGTTCAGGGCTACTTTTTGAGCACCTATTCATCCCGCAAACTGGGCATGCGCACCACCGGCAACGCAGGTGGTTCGCACAACTTGGTGATGACCAGCCGCAAGACACGCGCTGGCGACGACCTCGACGCCATGCTGAAAAAACTTGGCACCGGTTTGTTCGTCACAGAATTGATGGGCCAAGGCGTGAACTACGTGACGGGCGATTATTCCCGCGGCGCTTCAGGCTTCTGGGTCGAAAACGGCCAGATCGCCTTTCCGGTCGAAGAAATCACCATCGCCGGCAACCTGAAAGATATGCTGATGGGCATTCAGGCCGTGGGTGCTGATTCCTACAACTACGGCGCTAAAACCGTGGGCTCGATTCTGGTGAACCGGATGAAGGTGGCCGGCTCCTGATTGGGGTGCTGGGCCGGTTCAACCCGCCAGCGCAGCTTTCACCGCCGCTGAGACTTGCCCCATATCAGCCTTGCCAGTCAGTTGTGCTTTAACTGCCCCCATGACCTTGCCCATGTCGCCGGGGCCTGTTGCGCCTAGCTCGGCCACGATCGCCTTGACGGCGGCGCTCACTTCATCTGCGCTCATGCGGGCGGGCAGGTAAGCCAGCAGAATTTTCATCTCGGCGGCTTCTTTGTCGGCCAAATCAGTGCGGGCGGCTTTTTGGAAGGCTTCGATGGAGTCTTTGCGCTGCTTGATGAGTTTGTCGACGATGGCCACCACGGCGACGTCGTCTTGCATCACGCGGTCATCGACTTCTTTTTGTTTGATGGCCGCCAGCAGCAGGCGAATGGTGCCCAAACGCTCAACGTCTTTGGCCCGCATGGCGGTTTTCATGTCTTCGGTGATTTGTTCTTTGAGCGTCATGGGGAGTCCTTGTGTGGGCCGGGTGAAAGTGCGTTGGGTGTCTGATTTTGTGCGTAAAAAAGCCCGCTGGAGCGTCCTCAAGCGGGCTGTGCCGGATGCCGGTGAAGGCTGTACCGATCGAGAATCGATCAGTACAGTTTCTTCGGCAACTGCATGGCACGGATGCGCTTGTAGTTGCGCTTGACGGCGGCAGCCTTTTTACGTTTACGTTCAGCCGTTGGCTTCTCGTAAAACTCGCGGGCGCGCAAGTCGGT
>CANFZL010000200.1 GCA_947451205.1 Comamonadaceae bacterium | reverse complement strand
GCTGTTTCTGTCAAGGCAGAGGCTTCGCGGTCGACGGCAAAAATGCGGGCGCCCTCTTCTGCAAACCGAACCGCCATGGCGCGGCCATTGCCCCAACCGGGACCGACCGATCCGGCACCGGTGATGAGGGCCACTTTGCCGGCCAGTCGGCCTTGACCGCGGGCAGACGAAGCTGAAGTTGAAGGGGTTGTCATGCGTGTCCTTGGCGAGAATTAAACAGCGAATTGATAGAGGGCTTGTGGATTGCGCACCAGCAACTTGTCGAGCAAGTCCGGGGTGGGTGCAATAGCCGTCAGCCGATCGACCAACACGCCGTCGTCAGGCACATGCGTGTGGTTCGGATGCGGCCAGTCGGTGCCCCAGACACATTGGTCGGGGAAGGCTTGTACCAGCGTGTTGGCGAGGCGCACGCCATCGACATAAGGCGGCGTCGGGTCAATGCGGTCAATGCCGCTGACCTTGACGTGAAATAACGGGTTGCGCAGCAGGGTCATGAGCGCGGCAAAGTCAGCGCCGTCGGCGCCCAGCGCGGCATCAACACGGCCCATGTGATCGATCACCACCGGCACGACGCTGCGCGACAACGGCGCGGCCAAGCTGTGAATCAAGCTGCTCTCGAAGTGCACCTGCAGGTGCAGGCCGAGTGGTTTGAGTCGCAGTGTGAGCGCAGCCACTTCATCGGGCGTGGCGGCAGCGGCCAAGTGCTTCATGAAGTTGAAGCGCACGCCCCGAAAACCCGCAGCCGCCAGACGTTGGAGTTCGGCATCGGCCACATTGACCGGCACCAGCGCCACGCCAAGGTAATGGCCGCCGCCAGCCTGAATCGCATCTTCAACAGCGCGGTTGTCAAAGCCATGCACAGCCGACTGGACGATCACGCAGCGATCAATGCCAAGCTGATGATGCAGCGCAAAGAGCCGCTCCTTGGGTGCATCCACAGGCGTGAAGTTACGGCTGGCCGCAAACGGAAATTGCGCCGCGGGACCGAACACATGCACGTGGCTGTCGCAAGCCCCGGCAGGCAACTTCAGGCTGGGCGCAGATGGATGGGGGTTGTACGTGAGCACGGTTTGGTCGGCGTTTGTCGTCATAGATTGGTTCAGGAGTTCAGTGGCTTGGATTGGATTGGATTGGATTGGACAATTGTCAGCATAATCTCGCTTTAAAGTGGTGCTTTTTTCAAATAGCTGCAATCAGCCGAACACTCACCCAACAACATGGATTTGAAGCGTCTTCAATACTTTGCAGCGGTGGCACGGCTTGCAGTGTCGATTTAGCGATTATTTTTGAGCCGGCGCATTCGCCGCAACTTCAACTCGTCATCTTGGTGCGTGAGCGCATGGTGCGGGTCAGCGTTGTAAAGTCCTGTATCTACACTGAGCCTTTGCATGTAGCGGCCATTCATGCCCCGGTGATGCGCAATAAACTGGTGCTTGCCGGGCCTTCAACGAGGCCTGCTACGCGCTTGAGCCGCTATGCCAGCGAGTTATTGCGTGAATTGGTGATGACACACTTCTGTTAACTGGGTACCTGGGTACCTGGGTAAAGGGATTAACGCGGCAAGGCCATGCCGCGCTCTGCCATCACTTCGCGCAAGCGGTCCGGGTAATCAGTGATGAGACCATCAACACCCCAGTCCATCAGGCGCTTCATGTCAGCGCGCTCGTTCACCGTCCACGGCACCACGGACAAACCCAAAGCATGTGCCTGCTTCAACTGATCCGGATCCAGCTGCTTCCAATGCGGCGACCAAGTGACACCCTTGGCAGAGCCCGCTGCAGCGCGCACGAGTTTTGGCATGGACCCACCGTACGCACTGAGCTTGCGGCCAGCCGTCCAGAGTGCTTCATTCGGGCTACCAGCCACTGGCGGCGTAGCACTCAGATAGGCGGTTCGCATCTCGGGCGCGAGCTGTTGCACGACTTGCAAGGTGCGCCAGTCAAAGCTTTGCAGCATCACCTGCTCCGTCATTCCGGCTTGGCGAATGACGTCCAATATAGCGCGTACAAAAGGTTCAGGGGCCACGGTGTCACCAGGCGCCTTCGGATTCAGTTTGGTTTCAATATTGAAGTTGAGGTGACCAAAATCCAGCGCTTTGACACGCTCAAAAACTGCGGCCAAAGTGGGCACCCGCTCTCCATCGACGGCCTGCTGCAAGTTAAATTCGCGCGCATAACCGGTGCCAGGTTGCAGACGACCCACGTCATAGGTTTGCAGTTGAGAAAGCGACAGCTTATTGACCAGCGGGCCGCGCACCAGCAACCACTCACCGCGTGCATCGCGCGTGAAAAACGGGTTGAGCGCCCTGTCGTGCGACACCACCGGCACGCCATCGGCGGTGATGCCAATGTCCAGCTCCAACGTATTGACGCCCAGACGAGCAGCAGCTTCAAACGCCGTCAGCGTGTTCTCAGGGTGCAAACCGCGACCGCCGCGATGCGCCTGAAGGTCAAAGGCTTGAGCCGCACCCGACAGGCACAGCAGAGCCAACAAAAGATTTTTCATAACATCCATTCAAAAGCACAGTTAAAGCAGTTTGCCGCACAATTGTTGCTTGCGTATGGCTAGCGCTACCTCTTATATTTTTTCATTGGAACTCATCATGCGACTTCTTCACACCATGCTGCGCGTCGGCAACTTGCAACGTTCGATTGATTTTTATACGCAGGTCTTGGGCATGAAATTGCTGCGCACATCTGAAAACGCAGAGTACAAATACAGCTTGGCTTTTCTCGGCTACGGCAGCAACCCGGAACATGCTGAATTGGAGCTGACCTACAACCACGGCATTGACCAGTACGACATGGGCAGCGCTTACGGCCACATCGCACTGGGTGTGCCAGACGCCTACGCGGCCTGCGACAAGATCAAAGCTTCAGGCGGCAACGTCACACGCGAAGCCGGCCCGGTCAAAGGCGGCAACACCGTGATTGCCTTTGTGTCGGATCCTGACGGCTACAAGATCGAATTAATAGAACGTAAAGAAAATGCCGGCGGCGGTGGCTTGCGTTAATTGAGAAAGCGCCACGCTTGCGTCATTGCGAGGGCAGCGCAGCAATCCATCTTCGCATTCGCAGTCATGGATTGCCGCGCTTCGCTCGCAATGACGAACGGATGCAGATGGCCGCACTACGCTCGCCATGGCGAGATGTTTGGCTCGCAATGACGGCGGCGGGTTGCCTCAGCTGCTGAGCTTGAGCTGACTGGCTTGAAGCGCCAGCGCTGTGATTCTTGCCCAATCGCCTTGGGCCACGGCATCAGCCGGTGTGAGCCAAGAGCCACCGACACAGACCACATTGCTGAGGGCTAAAAACTCAGCGGCATTGGCCAAACTGACACCACCGGTGGGACAAAACTTGACGTCGCCAAAGGGGCCGCCCCACGCTTTCAGCATCGCTGGACCGCCTGCTTGCATGGCAGGGAAAAATTTGAGTTCGGTGAAACCGTCTTCTTGCGCGGTCATGATTTCACTGCCGGTGGCGACGCCTGGCAACAAGGGCAAATCAGTGTCTCGGCAGGCTTGCCCTAGCAAGTGCGTGTAGCCCGGGCTGACGATAAAACGCGCGCCGGCCATGGAACAAGCCATGACATCAGCGGCACTGCGGACGGTGCCGGCACCGATCACCGCTTCGGGAACTTCACGGGCAATGGCTTCAATACACGCCAAACCTTGCGGTGTGCGCAAGGTGACTTCCAACATGCGGATACCGCCTGCCACCAGCGCACGGGCCAGCGGCACAGCGTGGGCGACATCGTGCAGTACGATGACCGGAATGACGGCGGCGTCTTGCATCACCTGCAGGGCCGTCAAGCGGCTCAGTTCAGTCTTGTTCACAACCATGACATCGCTCCTTCTTCGGCTGTCAGCGCTTGTCTGCGCATACCGGAAAACAGCTCACGCCCCATGCCCAAGGCATTGCTGTCGCGCAGCGCCTCTGGCATCTTGCAGGCAGGCCGTGCGGCCCAATCAGCCTCACTCAGCAACACGCGCAACTCGCCGGTCAGGCTATTCAGCAGGATCACATCGCCGTCGCGCACTTTCGCCAACGGGCCACCCGATGCAGCCTCGGGCGACACATGGATGGCAGCAGGCACCTTGCCCGAAGCACCGCTCATGCGGCCGTCTGTGACCAGCGCCACTTTGAAACCCTTGCCCTGCAACACCGACAAGGGCGGCGTGAGTTTGTGCAGCTCTGGCATGCCATTGGCTTGCGGCCCTTGCCAGCGCACCACACAAATCACATCGCGCTCGAGCTCGCCAGCGTTGAAGGCGGTGTGAAGGTCTTCTTGGGAATCAAAGACGCGGGCGGGCGCTTCGATCACGTGACGGTCTTCAGGAACCGCCGAGACCTTGATGACGCTGCGGCCAAGATTGCCTTGCAGCAGCTTGAGCCCACCGGTCGCGCTGAAAGGCTGGCTGGCAGGCCGAACAATCGTGTCGTCCTTGGAGGTCTCGACATGATGCCAAGCCAGCGCACCGTCAACCAGCGCTGGCTCACCGGTGAATTCACGGATACCACCGGGTCGCACGGTCAATACGTCCTCGTGCATGAAGCCGCCGTTGAGCAGTTCACGGATCACAAAACCCGTGCCGCCAGCGGCTTGAAACTGGTTCACATCAGCGCTGCCGTTGGGATAAACATGCGTCAGCAAAGGCACTACTTCTGACAGCTTTGAAAAATCGTCCCAGTTGATTTGGATGCCAGCCGAATGCGCTACCGCCACCCAATGAATCAGGTGGTTGGTTGAGCCGCCGGTGGCCAGCAGCGCGACCATCGCGTTGACGATGGCGCGTTCATCGACGACCCGGCCGATGGGTGGACACTTGGCCATTTTCCCTAGGGGCGGCCCGTCGGAAAATAACGCAACAGAATCGGCAGGGGTGGCTTTGCCCAGCACCGTGCGTGCAGCTTCACGGGTCAGCTCGTCACGCAAGTCGCCGCCGGGTGCCACGAACGAGGTGCCAGGCACGTGCAGGCCCATTGCCTCTAACAGCATCTGGTTGCTGTTGGCAGTTCCGTAGAACGTGCAGGTGCCAGGGCTGTGGTACGACTTGAGCTCGGCGTCCAGCAGCACG
>CANFZL010000199.1 GCA_947451205.1 Comamonadaceae bacterium | reverse complement strand
GTGCGTGGGAGTTCAGTGAGCAAGAAATGCCAGATTTCTACGCTCAACTCGTCGGCAATTTAAAGGTTGAAGACAAGTAACTTGTATGACCTGCAGCCCGGTTGGGCAACTTCAAGGCGACGTCCCAACAGTTAGAATGATCAACCGGCTCCCAAGTGCTTGATCGGCTTGCCCTTGGGGGATTTAGGCGGTTTGCGATCTGGTATCTTCTAGCCCGCCAAGCTAAAACCCCTTATAGATCATTGATTTATAAGGGGTTTTTTGCTTTCTGACTTTTTGGTTTCACACGATTATTTCTTTCCTTCAGTTGTCCCTAGCGTGTTCAGAAACGCATCCTCAAGCCGACATAAAAATTGAACCGCTCAGACCGATGACGCCCCACCGTCCAACTGGCGTGCAGCCTCTAACACCACGCTGCGCAGCCAGCGGTGTGCCGGGTCTTTTTGGCTTCGTTCGTGCCAGTAGGCGGCGTATGACACTTTGGGTAAGCGCATCGGAGGCTCCAGAATTTGCAACGGATGCTGTTGTTGCAAGATTTTGGCCAGCCGCAACGGCACGGTCGCAATGATGTCGGTGCCAGGCATCATGAAGGGAATCGTCAGAAAGTTCTGAACGAGGAAGGCGAGATTGAGCTTGCGCCCGAGCCGCTCGACGGCATCGTCAATGACCTGGCCTGTCGTGGTGCTGCCGGTGCCTAGGGGACGAACGTGCGTGGCGTTCATGTAATTCTCTACGCTCAGACTGCCGTGAATGGTCGGGTGCGCCTGATCAGCGATGCACACGATGCGGTCCTGAAACAAATGCATGGAGCGCAGCGATGGCGGCGCCTTGGGTAGCCAAGCAATGCGCATGTCAATTTTTCCGCTTTCCAGCAGATCTTGTGCTCTGTCTCTGTCGGGCGCGCGCACCTCGACGCGCACGTTGGGCGCCTGCTCGCGCAGACTCCGCGCCATGGCGGGTAGCAGCAAGCTCTCAGCATACTCTGGCGCGCTCAAGACAAAGGTGTGCATGGATGTGGCCGGATCAAAGGGCTTGGCTTTGGTGATGAGTTCGTCGTAGCCTTGGAGCATGGCGCGGACCCCCGCCTCAAAGCTCGCAGCCCGGTCGCTGGCGACCATGCCTCCGCGTGCGCGCAGCAGGAGAGGGTCCTGAAACAACTCGCGAAGTCGGGCCAGTGCATGGCTTGCTGCTGGCTGGCTGATGCCCAGCTGCACGGCTGCGTTTGAAACGTTTTTTTCAGCCATCAGAACCAAGAAGATTCGCAGCAGACGCACTTCGATGTTATCCATAAAGACGAATTATAGATATTCATCTGAATTCATAGACGGCCAGCATGTGCAAACTTAGAATCAGAAAAAACGGAGACAAAATGCACTCTACCTATGCGCAGGCTGCGAAGGCGTTCGCCGCTCGCGGAGCTGCAGCCGCAGATCCGCTGACCATGCCTATAGAGCAGGCGCGTCAGCAGCAAGACAGCTACTTCGTCGAATTCAACTGCGACCTGCCCGCCTTGGCTGAAGTCAAAAACGTGTTGATTTCTGGTCCACACGGTGATTTGCCCCTGCGGCTTCATTACCCAGTCAAAACTAGCGCTGTGCTGCCGGTCATTGTGTTTGTGAGGGGTGCCGGTTGGTGGGCTGGCTCACTTGACTCTCACGCGCGTACCATGCACAACCTGGCCCTGCTCTCAGGCTGCGTGGTTTGCGGGGTTGACTACCGGCGCACCCCAGATCATCACTTTCCGGTGCAGCGCGACGAATTGCTCACGGCCATCGACTGGTTGCAAACGGAGGGCGTTGGCCATGGCTTGCAGATTGCGCCACCGGTCTTGTTTGGCGAGTCGGCTGGCGCCACTCTCTGTCTGTCTGCTGCCATGGCTTTGCGCGACCGAGGTCGGCCGGCACCTGCGGGTCTGGTGCTTTTTTATACCAATGCTGGTGGCCCTAAACCGACTGCCCGTGCCTATTCACAGTGGGTCTGGACGCAGTATCTGGGCCACGAGGGTGCTTCTACCGATGGTTCGGCGGTGCCTTTGTTGGGTGATTTGTCTGGCCTCCCACCCATGTGGCTGGGCGCTGGAGAGGACGACCCGCTGATGGCCGACACGTTGACGCTGGAGCGCCTGGTGCGGGCTAGCGGACAAACGCCTGAACTGGTGACATACCCCGGCTTGCCTCACGGCTTTGTCATGTGGACTGGTTTGTTGGCGCCGGCGCTGCAAGCGCTTGAGCAAGCCAGTGTCGCCGCACGCAAGTTCTTCGGTTCACGGCTTGTCGCCTGAGTCGATTTTTATTCATCAACTCAGGAGCATTCACATGAACCGTTGGACCCCTACCCAAGAAGAAATGAAAACACGCATTGCTCGTTTCAATGAAGTTGTGCCAGTCAAGAAAAAGCATCTGGAAGACAAAGGCATTCCGCCGGAAGTGCTGGAGATGATCATGGCCAAGACGACGCGCAATATGATGTCACCTGGTCCCTTGCCTGGCCAGCTATCGCCAGCGCCAGCGGTTGAGGGCGGCGATGCCGGAGTTTTTCGGCTGGGTATTGCCACCTGTCCGCCCGGGCAGGGCCCAGGTCTGCATGTTCACTACAACACCCACGAGACGTTCATGGCCTTGAGCGGTCGCTGGGAAATTCAGTGGGGCGACAAGGGCGAAGAATCCATCATGCTGGAGCCGCTGGACCTGATCGCCATGCCCCCAAAGGTCACGCGGCGCTTCATCAACCGCTCGGATGTGGAGGCTAACCTGATGGTCATCATCCAAGGCCAGCGCGAGGAGTTCGACGACGTAGACCGGGTGCCTGAAACCGCAGCCGCAATTGCCGAGCGTTATGGTGAAGGCATGCTCGAAAAAATGAAAACCTTGGGCTGGAAATTCGGCATCGGCGTGAACGAAAAGGCCGTCTCATGATGCACGCCGA
The DNA here is from genome assembly GCA_947451205.1 of Comamonadaceae bacterium. GTDB lineage: Bacteria > Pseudomonadota > Gammaproteobacteria > Burkholderiales > Burkholderiaceae_C > Polaromonas. The sequence goes on along the minus strand of CANFZL010000199.1, from coordinate 2,161 downwards.
CAAGGGCTTGCGGCGGCGCATGGTGCTGGGTGCTGGTGCCTTGGTCATGGGCTTGGTTGTCGTGTCATCGGCCGCGCATGCCCAGCCGGCAGCATATCCTTTCCAGCCCATCAGGATGGTGATTCCGTTCCCAGCCGGTGGCACGCTGGACGTCGCCGTCAGGCCGCTTAGTTTGGCTTTATCGCGCCAACTCGGTCAGCCCATCGTGATTGACAACCGAGGCGGTGCCAATGGTGTGATCGGCACCGAATACGTGTCTAAGGCGGCTCCTGACGGCTACACGCTGCTGGCCGTGACCGCGTCTTTCGCGCTGAATGCCAGTATGTACAAGGACTTGAAGTACGACGTCATCAAGGACTTCACGCCTGTCACCGCGTTGATGCAGGGCGCCGGCTTCGTGATGATCGTCAACCCCGCCGTGCCAGCTAAAACAGTGCAAGAGCTGATCGCCCTCGACAAGAAAGGGCAACAGGTTGCCTTCAGCTCCCCTGGGATCGGCAACACCATTCATATCGCGAGCGAATTGTTCAATCAGCGCGCTGGAACGCGTTTTCTGCACGTGCCCTACAAAGGTAGTGCGCCTTCTCTGAACGCGGTGATCGGTGGTGAAGTGCAGGTCGCGATCATGCCGCCCGCCATCGTCATGCCTTTTATTCGCAGCGGCAAGCTCAGGGCGCTTGCATTCACTGGAGCCACCCGCTTAGCGGAACTGCCCGACGTGCCGACGATGGCCGAAGCAGGGGTTAAAGATTTTGTTTTTGCCGGGACTTGGATGGGTTTATTTGCACCTGCCGGGACGCCTCGGCCAGTGATCGAACGCCTGCACGCCGAGGTCAACAAGGCATTACAACAACCGGCCCTAAGGCAAACGCTGGCCAGTTCCGTCGTCGGTTATGTGCCGGACGGAAGTCTGCCTGAACAGTTTGCACTGCAAGTGCAAGAGGATGTTCAACGCTACGGCGAGATTCTTCGAAAATTCAATATCAAGGCCGAGTAAATGCAATCTACATCAACAGCCCAGTCTGCAGTTCCGTCCAAGTCAGTACGTTTCGCAGCCATCGCATCAGAGGCGATGTCACCACAACAACATGCCGTGGTCAAAAGCCTGACCGAGGGCCCGCGGGGCGGCGTTCGCGGCCCCTTCAATGCCTTGCTGCGCAATCCGCTCCTAGCCGACCGCGTGCGTTTGCTGGGCGACAGCATTCGGTTTGAAAACTCACTGCCGCCGGCGCTGCGTGAATTCGTCATCATGATCGTCGCGCGCTTTTGGTCGGCCCGCTATGAATGGCACGCGCACAGCAAGATTGCTGCCGAATTGGGTATCCGGCAAGACACCATCGACGCGATAGGCGAAGGCCGGGTACCGCCGCAAGCCACGCCCGATGAAGCCTTGCTCTACCGTTTTTGCCATGAGTTGCTGCATGACAAAGACGTCAGCGATGCGAGCTACGCAGAGGCGCTTGCGCGCTTTGGTGAAACCAGTGTGCTGGACGTCTTGTGCACAGCGGGCTATTTTGGATTTGTCTCGTTGATTCTCAACACCATCCGCCATCCGGTTCCCCTTGGCGGGCTCGAACTGCCTTTGCTCAAGTCTTGAGTTGCGGTCGCTCTCTCAATCTGTTACACCCTGAAAATTCATCAAACAACCATCTAAAGCGAAAAACATGGCAAAAAACATGGGTTCTAAAGTCCTTGCGGACATGTTCAAGGGCTACGGTATCACCCACGTGTTCTACATGCCCCAGGTGATCTCCACAGCCCTCGTGGCGATGGAGGAATTGGGCATCCGCCGCGTGGTGGCGCACAGCGAAAAGGGCGCAGCCTACATGGCCGATGGTTATGCCCGAGCCAAGGGCACGCCCGGCGTGTGTTTAGCCCAACCGATCGGCGCGTCCAACTTGGCTTCGGGCCTGCGCGACGCCTTCATGGCGCATTCACCAATGATCGCTATCTCCGGCGGTCCCATGCCGGCTTCGCGTTACCGCTACGCCTACCAAGAGGTTGAGGACTTCGGCCAGTTCGACTGCGTCACCAAGGCCAACTACAACGTAGACACCGTGGGCCGCCTGCCCGACATGATCCGCCAAGCCTTCCGTGACGCCACCACCGGCAGTCCCGGCCCTGTGCACCTGCGCTTTCAAGGACGCCGTTCCGACGCGCC
>CANFZL010000198.1 GCA_947451205.1 Comamonadaceae bacterium | reverse complement strand
GTCGTCACCAAAAACGACGAGATCGTCGGCTTTGTCGGCTTTGACCGCTCGCGCGACAAAGGCACGCCGTCCACCATGGGCGAGATCTGGTCGCTTTACGTTTTGCCAGCCGAATGCGGCCAAGGCGCCGGCGTGGCCCTGTGGGACGCAGCCAATGACGGCCTGAAGGAAGAGGGCTGCAACAACGTCAGCGTCTGGGTGCCCGTTCGCAACGAGCGCGCCATGAGCTTCTTTGAGCATGCCGGCTTCAAGCGTGAAATGACATCGCTCAAAACCGTCCCGGTCGGCATCGCCCGCCTAGAAGAAATTCGCCTGAAGCGGGCGCTGGGTTAAGCGCTTGCCACGATGACGGTGCTGCTCGCGCCCATGGAAGGCTTGCTCGACTTTGTGTTGCGTGACATCCTGACGCGCGTGGGCGGCATTGACCGTTGCGTCTCGGAATTCATCCGCATCACCGACCAGCTCTTGCCAGAGCGGGTTTTCATTCGCATCGTGCCAGAATTGCTGAACGGCAGTCGCACGCCTGCGGGCGTGCCGGTGCGGGCGCAACTGCTGGGCTCTGACGCCTCTTGCATGGCTGACAACGCCGCGCGGCTGGCCGAGATGGGCTCTGCCGGCATCGACATCAACTTTGGTTGTCCGGCCAAGATCGTCAACCGCCATGGCGGCGGTGCGGCGCTGCTGCAAGACCCGGAAGCTGTCGGTCGCATTGTGGCGGCGGTGCGCCGTGCGGTGCCTGCGGATGTGCCGGTGTCCGCCAAAATGCGTCTCGGTTTCAACGACGATGCACAAGCCGAAGAGTGCGCCCAAGCGATTGACAGCGCCGGTGCGTGTGAGTTGGTGGTGCACGCCCGCACCAAGGCCGATGGTTACCGTCCACCGGCCTACTGGGAGCGCATCGCTGATATTCGCCAAGTGGTGCGTTTGCCGGTGGTCGCCAATGGCGAAATCTGGAACCTTGCCGACGCGCAGCGCTGCCGCGACGTCAGCGGCTGTGACATGCTCATGATCGGCCGTGGGGCAGTGGCTGACCCCGGCTTGGCTTGGGCGATTCAAGGCGGTGCGTTGACGCAGCTGACATGGCCGCAGTTGTTGCCGCACGTCGCTGACTTTTGGTTGCTGGTGTGTTTGCGGCTAGACGCCAAATCCCGCGCCGGTCGTTTGAAACAATGGCTGAATTTTTTACGTCGGCGCTTTCCTGAAGCTGAAGTCGCTTATCAGCAACTCAAAACAGTCAACGACCCTGTCGCGGTGAGCGACTGGCTGGCGCGGCAACAAGAATCGCTTTTCTACTGCAGCGCCCAGCACTGACTCGTCACTGCGAGGCTAGGCCGCGGCAGTCCATGGCCGCTGGATTGCCGCGCTGCGCTCGCAATGACGCAGGGATGGATTGCCGCGCTGCGCTCGCAATGACGAAGGGCTGGATTGCCGCGCTGCGCTCGCAATGACGGAGGGATGGATTGCCGCGCTGCGCTCGCAATGACGAAGGGCTGGATTGCCGCGCTGCGCTCGCAATGACGCAGGGATGGATTGCCGCGCTGCGCTCGCAATGACGAAGGGCTGGATTGCCGCGCTGCGCTCGCAATGACGAAGGACGCGGCATGACGAAATTTCCGTCACTGCGAGGCTAGGCCGCGGCAGTCCATGGCCCCGGCTTCGGGTTCATGGATTGCCGCGCTGCGCTCGCAATGACGAAGGGATGGATTGCCGCGCTGCGCTCGCAATGACGCAGGGATGGATTGCCGCGCTGCGCTCGCAATGACGAAGGACGCGGCATGACGAAATTTCCGTCACTGCGAGGCTAGGCCGCGGCAGTCCATGGCCCCGACCCGAAACTTCCCGCCTCATAACAACCCCGGATACAAATCAGCCCACGCTGAATTCAGACCCTCAATCAAGATCACTTTTTTAGCCCGCGACCCCGCCTTGAGTTGCTTCTCACGAGCGATGGCGTCCAGCATCGTGGCGTGGAATTCAAAATAAACAAGCGTGTGAACGCCGTACTGCTGCGTGAACCCAGGCGACAGATGGTTCTTGTGCTGCCAAACGCGTTGAATCAGGTCAGAAGTAACGCCCACATACAACGTGCCGCGTACTTGACTGGCCAGAATATAGATGGCGGGTTGCATTCGCCGACTTTAAGTCATGGATGGCCGCGCTGCATTACCCGTCCGTCACTGCGAGCGCAGCGCGGCAGTCCATGGCCCCGGATTCGGGCTCATGGATTGCCGCGCTGCGCTCGCAATGACGAAGGGATGCTGGCAATGACGGAGGACGCGCAATGACTGCGCGTTAATCGATCTTTGCGCCTGAGGCTTTGACGACTTTGGCCATGCGCTCGTAGTCCAGTGCCAGCAACTTGGCGAAGTCGGGGTTGCTCATGATGGCCGGCTCAATGCCTTGCTTGTCGAGGCGCTCTAGCACCACTGGGTCTTTGAGCAGTTTGCTCATGGCGGCGTGCACGCGGTTGATCTCGGCGGCGGGTGTGGCGGCCGGGCCGAGCAGGCCAAACCAAGAGTCAAACTGGTAGCCAGGTAAACCGCTTTCAGCAATGGTCGGGATTTCAGGCAAATACTTGGAACGTTTGGGTGAGGTCACGCCAATCAGGCGCAGTCGGCTGTCTTTGGCGAAGGCCAGTGCGCCAATGCTGGCGGCAATCACGGCTTGGGCCCGGCCCGAGATCACTTCGTTGATGGCCTCGCCGGTGGCTTTGAGCGGCAGGTGTACCACGTCAATGCCGGCCAAGCCGCAGAAATAAGCCATCGACAAGTGCGTGGCGCTGCCGACACCTGCGCTGGCGTAGTTCATCTTGCCCGGATTGCTCTTGGCGTAGCGGATAAATTCAGCGGCATTTTTGGCCGGTACATCGGGGTTGATCATCAATACATAACCGGCTGTGCCGATGTGGGCGATCGGTGCGAAATCTTTTTGCGGGTCAAACGACAGCTTGGGGTAGAGCGATCCGCTGATGTTGTGGCTGGCCGCCGCCATCACCATGGTTTGGCTGTCGGCTGCGGCCTTGGCCACATAGCCGGTGCCCACTGTGCCGCCAGCGCCGGGCCGGTTTTCAATGATGACGGTTTGGCCGAGGGCGATGGCCAGTTCGTTGGAGATGGCCCGGGCCAGCAAGTCTTGCACGCCACCGGCTGCAAACGGCACCACGATGCGCGCAACGCGCTGTGTTTGCGCCATGCTGGTGCCTGAGGCCAGTGCCAAGCTGGCACCGATGAAGTTTCTGCGGTCGATCATGGTGTCTTTCAGTTCACGCAAATTTGGTCGGCTAAGCGGCGCATGAAGCGCTCACACCAAGCCAGCTGCGACAACTCAACCCATTCGTTGGGTTGATGGGCTTGTGCAATATGACCGGGGCCGCACACGATGGTCGGCACGCCGGCTTGATGGAACAGAGCAGCTTCTGTGCCAAAAGACACTTTGCCTCCTGCGCTGCTGCTGTCTGTGCCCGCGCAGGTGAAGCAGAGTTTGGCGATCTCGCTGTCGGCATCGGTGGCAAAGCCGGGCAGCACCGAGTTGAGGTGGTGCGTGATGTTCGTGTCCGGCGCCACCGCCCGCATGGCCGGCAGTAGGCTGTCGGCAAAGGCTTTGGCTTGCGTGAAGAGATCTTCTGGCGAGTTCATGTGGTGATGGCGAATTTCCCAAGTCACATCGCAGTCGCGCGGAATGATGTTGAGCGCTGTGCCACCGTGGATCACGCCAGTGTGGATGGTGGTGTGGGGCACGTCGTAGATCGGATCGAAAGGGCCTTCTTTGGCGAGTTGACGGTGCATGGCTTTGAGGTTGGCCACAAACTCGCAAGCGATCTCGACCGCGTTGACACCTTGCGGCGTGAGCGAGGAGTGCGCCTCAAAACCGCGCACCGATGTTTTGTAGGCGTGTTTGCCTTTGTGCGCCACCACCACCTGCATGCCGGTGGGCTCGCCCACAATGCAGCCGGCGGGTTGGTAGCCAGACTTGAGCATGTCGGCGATCATGCGGCGCACGCCGATGCAGCCGACTTCTTCGTCGTAGCTGAAGGCCAAATGAACGGGGCGTTTGAGTTTGCGTTTGAGCAGTTCGGGCACCATCATCAAGGCCGTGGCACCGTAGCTTTTCATGTCGGTAACGCCGCGGCCATACAGGCGGTCGCCAACGATCTGCGCTACAAAAGGGTCGGTGACCCAAGGTTGGCCGTCGACCGGCACCACATCAGTGTGGCCAGACAAGACCAAGCCGCCGATTTTGGTTTCGCCGTTGTCCGCCGGCAAGGTAGCCCACAGATTGGCTTTCTGGCCGCTGTCGTCATAGGTGCGGGTGCATTCAATGCCGAGGGCTTCGAGCCAGTTTTGCGTCCACTCGATGATCGGCAGGTTGCTGTCGCGGGACACCGAGGCGAAGGAAATCCATTTTTCAATCAAGGGCAGGGCGGCAAGATCGGTGGCCTGCACAGGTGGCTGGACAGATGTTGGAAGTGGAGCGTTCATGGTGAAAGACCTTTGTGTGCGGCGGCCCTGAGTGCTGACGGGCGGGATCATCAAATAAATTATGACAGGGCATGCCTTGTCAAACAAAACGGCGTCACGAAGCCGTGCAAAATCAACGAGTTCAACATTTCATCGACCCAGCCTTTTTTCATTTCAGGACATCCATGACCAACGCTCTCTACGCCAGCTCTATCCCTCTCTTCAAACAAATGTTGGGCGGTTTGAAAGGCGTTTTGGCCAAAGCCGAAGCCCACGCCGTCGCTAAAAATATTGACCCGAATGCCTTGCTGCAAGCCCGCCTTTTCCCTGACATGTTCCCACTGCTCAAGCAGGTGCAAGTCGCCACTGATTTCGCCAAAGGCGTGGCCCATCGGCTGGCAGGTGTGGATGTTCCATCGATGGACGATGCTGAGCAGACCTTTGCAGACTTGCAAGCGCGCATCGACAAAGTGTTGGCTTTAATGGCTGGCCTGAACACGGCGCAGTTCGAAGGTGCCGCCACGCGCGAGATCGTCACGCAAGCCGGCACGCCCAAAGAAAAACGCTTCACCGGTCAGTCGTATTTGGTCAACTACGGCCTGCCGCATTTCTTTTTTCACACCACCACGGCGTATGACATCTTGCGCCACAACGGTGTCGAAATCGGCAAGCGCGATTACATCGG
>CANFZL010000197.1 GCA_947451205.1 Comamonadaceae bacterium | reverse complement strand
CTGAACGACAACGACATGAGCATCAGCCCGCCCGTGGGTGCGCTGAACCGCTACTTGGCGCAGCTCATGAGCGGTCAGTTTTACGCCGCCGCCAAAAACGTTGGTAAGCAAGTCTTGAAGGGCGCGCCGCCCTTGTTTGAACTGGCCAAGCGGCTGGAGACACACGCCAAAGGCATGATCGTGCCGGCCACGCTGTTCGAGAATTTTGGCTTCAATTACATCGGTCCGATTGACGGGCACGACTTGGAGTCGCTGATCCCCACGCTGGAGAATATTCGACAGCTCAAAGGACCGCAGTTTTTGCACGTGGTGACCAAAAAAGGCCAAGGCTACAAGTTGGCTGAAGCCGACCCAGTGGCCTACCACGGCCCCGGCAAGTTTGACCCAGCGCTGGGTTTGCAAAAATCCACGGCACCGGCCAAGCAAACCTTCACGCAGGTCTTTGGTCGCTGGTTGTGCGACATGGCCGCGCAAGACAAGCGCTTGGTCGGTATCACGCCGGCCATGCGTGAAGGCTCGGGCATGCTGGAGTTTCATCAGCGCTTTCCGGAGCGCTATTACGACGTCGGCATCGCCGAGCAACACGCGGTCACCTTTGCCGCTGGCATGGCCTGCGAAGGTCTGAAACCGGTGGTGGCGATCTACTCGACGTTTTTGCAACGCGGCTACGACCAGCTGATTCACGACGTCGCTTTGCAAAATCTGCCGGTGGTGTTTGCGCTGGACCGCGCCGGTCTGGTGGGCGCTGACGGTGCCACCCACGCCGGGGCGTATGACATCGCTTTCCTGCGTTGCATTCCGAACATGAGCATCGCTTGCCCGGCCGATGAAAACGAGTGCCGCAAGTTGCTGACAACCGCCTTTGAGCAAGACCATCCGGTGGCCGTGCGCTACCCACGCGGAGCAGGCGCTGGCGTGGCCACCGAAGCCGGTCTGGCGTCGCTGCCGTTCGGCCGGGGTGAGGTCCGCAAACAGGGCTCGGGTATCGCTATCTTGGCTTTTGGCACGCTGCTGCACCCGGCCTTGGCCGCCGCTGAAAAGCTCGGTGCGACCGTCGTCAACATGCGTTGGGCCAAGCCGCTGGATGTGGCGCTGTTGTTAGAAGTAGCCGCCTCGCATGAAGTCCTGGTGACGGTGGAAGAAGGTTGCCTGATGGGCGGCGCTGGCAGCGCTGTGAGTGAAGCGCTGCAACAAGCCGGCGTACTCAAACCATTGCTGCAACTCGGCCTGCAAGATGACTTCACCGAGCACGGCGACCCGGCTGTGCTGCTGGCCATGCAGGGGCTTGACGCGGCCGGCATCGAAGCGTCCATCAACACCCGCTTTAGCGCGTTGGTTCAAAGCCGTGCCGCCAAAATTTTGAAGTCAGTGGCTTGAAGCCGATGAGTTTAAACATGAAAACTGAGCTGAACACCATGCCCGATGTGCAAGGTCGGCGCGACTTGCGTGAGCTGCCGATTCAGCGCGTCGGCGTCAAATCACTGCGCTACCCGCTGCGCCTCATGGTGGCCGGCCAAGTACAGCCGACGGTGGGCACTTGGACCTTAGACGTGGCCTTGGCAGCTGAACAAAAAGGCGCGCACATGTCGCGCCTAATCGCTTGGCTGGAAGCGCTGGAGATGCGCGGCACGGTGTTGACGGCTGAGACGCTGAGTGTCGAGATCAGCGCCATGCTGACCCTGCTGGAAGCCGACGCCGGCCGCATTGAGGTGCGCTTTCCGTTCTTTGTGCGCAAGGCCGCACCGGTCTCTGGTTTGCACAGCCTGATGGAATACGACGGCAGCTGGATCGGTGAGCGCCAGGGCGGCGTCACGCGGCTCACCATGCAGGCCGTGGTACCGGTCAAGTCTTTGTGCCCTTGCTCCAAAGAAGTCTCTGATAACGGGGCGCATAACCAGCGCTCTCACATCACCGTGCGCGCCGAGTTGCGTTCGCCGCAGGGCGGCATCGACTGGACCGAACTGCTGCGTTTCGCTGAAGACAATGCATCCAGCGAGCTCTGGGGTTTGCTCAAGCGCACTGACGAAAAATGGGTCACTGAACACGCCTATGCCAACCCGAAGTTTGTCGAAGACTTGATTCGTGATGTCGCCGCAGCAGTGGACGCTGATGCACGGATTGGCAGCTACCGCGTTGAAGTGGTGAACCACGAGTCGATTCATGCGCATGACGTTCATGCGGTGATCGAGCGCACCCGGTAGCTTGTTTGCCGACGGGCGGTCTAGGGGTAATAACGGGTAGGTTGGTATGTAGACAATGCAATAATTCGACCGCTATTCAGGCTGCCCTTTTAGGCAGTTTAAAAATTAACTTTCAGGAGAGTCTCATCATGGATCGTCGCTCACTTATTAAACATGCCGGCATCGCTGGCGTCCTCGCTGCAGGCGTGGCACCGGCAGTCCACGCGCAAGCCGCTGTCCGCTGGCGCCTGTCGTCGAGCTTTCCCAAGTCGCTCGACACTATTTTTGGCAGCGCTGAAATGCTGTCCAAAACCGTCAAGGCACTGTCCGGCGGTAAGTTTGAAATTTCGGTTCACCCGGCGGGCGAGTTGATGCCAGCTTTCGGCGTGGTGGACGCGTTGCAGGCAGACACCATCGAAATGGCGCAAACCGCGTCGTATTACTTCACCGGCAAGAGCCCGATTTTTGCGTTCAGCTGCGCCGTGCCTTTTGGCTTGACGGCTCGTCAGAACGACTCTTGGAAGCAGTACGGCAATGGCCGCAAATTGCTAGACGCCTTTTTTGCCCAGTACAACTTTCGCACCGCCAGCGCTGGCAACACCGGCACGCAAATGGGTGGCTGGTACCGCAAAGAAATCAAAACCGTGGAGGACCTCAAGGGTCTGAAAATGCGCCTCGGTGGCGGCTTGTTCGGCGAGGCCATGGCCAAGCTGGGCGTGGTGGCTCAAAACATGCCGGGCGGTGACGTTTACCAAGCCCTCGAAAAAGGCACACTGGACGCTGCCGAGTTCGTTGGACCTTACGACGACGCCAAGTTGGGCTTCAATAAAGTCGCCCCGTTTTACTACTACCCAGGTTGGTGGGAAGGCGGCGCCGACCTCGAGTTCTTCATCAACAACAAGGCCTACGCCAAGCTGTCGGACGAAAACAAAGCCATCCTCGACGCAGCGACGGTGGTGGCGGCACGCGACATGACGGCTAAGTACGATGCTTACAACCCCATCGCGTTGAAGAAACTGGTGGCCGAGAAGACCCAGCTGAAAGCTTTCCCCAAAGCCGTGATGGACGCTGGCTTCAAGTCGTCGATGGAAGTCTTCGCCGAACACGAAGCCAAGTCGCCGGAGTTCAAAAAAATCAGCCAAGACATGCGCGCTTTCCAGCGTGACCAAATCTTGTGGAACCGCTTCTCCGAGTACCCGTTCAACCAGTACATGAGCACGGTGAAAATCTGAGCTTGCGCTGTTCTGCCCATCACGGGCAGTCGCAAAAAAACCGCCCTAAGTGTGAACTGGGGCGGTTTTTTTGTGGCTTATCGCATCGGCTATTTCTTGCCTTGTGCCTTGAGCGCATCCTGCATCGCCTTCATCGGGTCGTCTTCAGGCACTGCACTTTGCAGCTCTGGCGCTGCCGGGCTGGCGGGCACTTCGCTGGCGTCCGGGGCCGTTTCATAGGGATTCGCTGTGTCGGCCAAGGTGTCACGCATCTGCTGGCCAATGTTCTCCATGTTGTAGACCGGTTTTTTGTCTAAGCCACCCGTGACCAGTTGTGGGAAGGCGATCAACAGACCGACCATGGCGATTTGGATCAGCACAAAGGGAATCGCACCCTTGTAAATCTGCATGGAGGTGACCGGTTCCATGATTCTTTTGGTGACACGGTCAAGGAAAGGTTTTTCCGGGGCGACTGAGCGCAGGTAAAACAGCGCGAAACCAAAAGGCGGGTGCATGAAGGAGGTCTGCATGTTCACGGCCAGCAGCACACCGAACCAGATCAGGTCGATGCCCAGCTTGTTGGCCACTGGCGCCAGCAAAGGCACGACGATGAAGGACAGCTCAAAGTAGTCGAGGAAGAAGGCTAGAAAGAAGATCATGACGTTGACCAGGATCAGGAAGCCGATCTGGCCGCCGGGCAGGTCTGTCAGCAGGTGTTCGACCCACTTCGGTCCATCAGCGGCCTGGAACACCAAGCTGAACACCGTGGCACCGACCAGGATAAACATCACGAAGCTGGAGAGTCGGGTGGTTGACGCCAGAGACTGTTTGAGCAGCTTCATGTCCAACCGCCCGCGCGCCCAGCCCATGATCAAGGCGCCCATCGCACCCATGGCGCCGCCCTCCGTGGGTGTGGCAACGCCTAGAAAAATAGTGCCAAGTACTAAGAAAATCAGCAGCAGAGGCGGGATCAGCACAAAGGTCACGCGTTCGGCCAAGCGCGACAGTAGGCCGAGCTTGGCCCCTTTGTTGACCAGCGCGATGACCAGCGCCAAGAAAACACCGGCGCACATGGCGACCACGACTTTTTCGTCGGTGGCGACGAAGGTGACTTCCTCGCCTTCAAGCCAGGTGTGCACAGCTTCCATGTGCTTGGCGAGGAAAATCGACACCGTGGCTGACAGCGCCGTCAGCACGACCAGCGAGCCGTAGCCGCCGCTGCCGTCTGGTTCGCGGAAGGTGCGCGCCTCCAGCGGCAGCGCTGGCACACGTTCGGGTTTGAAGAAGGCCAAAAACACGACATACGCGACATACATGCCCATCAGCATGAAGCCCGGTAAAAAAGCGCCTTTGTACATGTCGCCGACGCTGCGGCCCAACTGGTCGGCCATGATGATCAGCACCAGTGATGGCGGAATGATCTGCGCCAGGGTGCCAGAAGCGGCAATCACCCCGGAAGCGATGCGTCGGTCATAGCCATAGCGCAGCATGATGGGCAAAGAAATCAGACCCATGGAGATGACCGAGGCGGCGACCACGCCGGTGGTGGCTGCCAACAGGGCGCCGACCAAAATCACCGCGATAGCCAGACCACCGCGCAGCGGGCCGAAGACTTGGCCGATCGTGTCGAGCAAGTCCTCAGCCATGCCGCTGCGCTCCAGCACCAGCCCCATCAAGGTGAAGAAGGGCACGGCCAACAAGGTGTCGTTGGCCATGATGCCGATCAGGCGTTGCGGCAGCCAAGCGATCACG
>CANFZL010000196.1 GCA_947451205.1 Comamonadaceae bacterium | reverse complement strand
CCGTGCTGATGGTCTGGTTGTCGGTGTAGCCGCCAATTTCGATTGCATTGGGATAGGGCTTCAAGACCTCGGCGATAGATTGAATGGCCATCATGGCTTGGACATTCAGGCGGGCCTCAGCCGGCGCAAACAAGATGCTGGCATTGATCTCAATGCTGATGCCGCGCGAGGTCTGGCTGACCCGGACTTGGCCCTGCTGGACCAAGGGCGCCAGCTTCTGGGTGAGGGCATCGGCCATGGCTTTCATTTGGCTTGTTTCATGCTGCACGGCCAGTTTTCGCCGTTGTTCTTGGGCTTGCAACAGCAGCAGTTCAGGCGCGATGATGACCGCCGCGGCGGGTGCTGTTCCTTTGATCTGGTTTCTGGGTTGGCCGAGGGCTTGGTTGATTGAATTGGAGACCAGTTTGAGTTTTTTTTCTTCCACCGACGAGACCGCGTACATGACCACAAAAAAAGCAAACAACAGGGTCATGAAGTCGGCATAAGAGACCAGCCAACGCTCGTTTTCTTCAGGCTCTTCATGGTGTCGCTTGCGTGCCAACTCAGGTCTCCCGGTGCCAGTGGCTGCTGATACGTTCCTCGATCATCCGGCCGTTCTCGCCCCGGCTGATACAAACAAAAGCTTCCGCCAAAATCTCGCGTTTCAATATTTCTCTTTGGATGTGCTGTTTGATTTTGTTGGCAATCGGCAAAAAAAACAGATTGGCGAAGCCCACGCCATAGACCGTGGCGACAAATGCCACGGCGATGCCTTGTCCCAGCATCGATGGCTCATTCAGGTTTTCCATTACATGGATCAAGCCTAAGACAGCCCCCAAAATACCGATTGTTGGCGCATAGCCGCCTGCCGCCTCCCAGACCTTCACGGCTTGCCGCTGGTCACGCTCGTAGCTTGAGATATCCGTGTTCAAAATGTCTTCTACGGTGGCGGCGTCGACGCCGTCCACCACCAAGCGCAAGCCCTTGGCAATGAAAGGCGTCGGGTCTGCGTCTATGTACCGTTCGAGCTTTAAAAAGCCTTCAAAACGGGCCGTATGACTCCAAGATTGAATGCTTTCCAGCAAGGCAGGATAGAACTCGGTCGTCGGGGTGAAGGCGAACTTGACCATGCGCAGCCCGCGCAGCATGTTGGTCATGCCGTTTTGCAGCAACACCGATCCCAGCGTTCCGCCGAGCACAATAACCAATGCCGCCGGTTGAAATAATGAGCCCACATGCCCGCCCTCGATCCATTGCCCAAAGACAATAGCGGTCAAGGCTATGAGCAGGCCGGCTACGCTACCCCAGTCCACTTTTTAGCTTTCAAAATAGCGCGTATTCGGGCAATCGCCTGGCTGTGCAACTGCGACACCCGCGACTCTGTGACATCCAGAGCGGCGCCGATTTCTTTTAAATTGAGTTCTTGCTCGTAGTAAAGACCCATCATGAGTTTGTCACGGTCGGGCAGGGCGTTGATGGCGTCGATTACCGCGCCTCGAAAGCCTTGGTCAATCAGTGTCGCCAGCGGGTCGGGCGAATCACTGCTGCAAAAGCGATCTAGAAAATGATCGCTGGCGCCGTCCGATTCTTGATGAAAATCTTCAAAATAGACGAGCTGATGACCAGCCGAGTCGCCCAGCAGTTGCTGGTAAGCGTCTAATGTCATCGACAGATGGGCTGCTATTTCGCTTTCTTTCGGTGGTCGCGACAGTCGCTGTTGCAGCGTGGTGATGGCGGTCTCAATTTTCCGCATGTTTTGCCTAACGCCGCGCGACAGCCAATCGTTGCTGCGCAGTTCATCCAGCATGGCGCCGCGTATACGCTGTACCGCATAGGTTTCAAATTGGGCCGACTCCATCTCCTCGTAACGACTCATGGCGTCCAGCAGGCCGATGTTGCCGGCCTGAATCAGGTCGTCGACGTCGATGTTCGCGGGCAGCCGGCCTTTGAGTTGGTAGGCTAATTTTTTAACCATCGGCAGGTGGTCGCCCAACGCTTGTTTTTGGCCCGTGCGGCCTTTGGCGTTGTAGGTTGTCATGCGGCCACCCCAGCTTTGGGTTTGGATTTAATCGACATCTGCGGGGCCGCTATGTGATCGATCAGGCGACCGGCCAGAGCGCGAAATGCGACAGTGGCGGGGGACATCGGGTAGGCCTCCACGATGGCACGGCCGACGTGGCTGGACCGCGACAACTGCGCGTCAGGCGGAATGCAGCCCAGCGACACCAACTTGACACCGAGGTACTGGTTGGCGGCGATGCCCATGTTGCGCTGAATCAAGTTGGCTTTGGTCGGTGTGGCCCCGACCACCAGCATATTGAACGTGCGCAGCCCGAGTTGCGCGTGCACTGTTTTCACCAGGGCGTAGGCATTCTTGATCGACTCCGTCGTCACCGTCACCAGCACCACCATGTCGGCGGCTGCGAGTGCCGGCAGCACAAAGGCGTTGTCGTGGTCGATGTCCGTGTCGACCAATGAAAAACTGCGGGCTTTGAAGGTGGCCTTCAGCAGCTGGTCGAGTTTGTCGAAGCTCTCCGGTTTTTCCGGCTGCTGCGCCAGCGAGGCCAGCGGCTGCTCAGCGAGTTTTGCGATGTGCACGCCCGGGATGTGCTCCAAAATGGCAGCCTCAGCGTTGCAGCGCTCTTGGGCCACATCCCACATGGTCTGCGGCAGATGTGGCGGTGTGCTGACACTGACGCCCTGCGGGCTTTGGCAAGCGTCTAGCAGGTGCACTTCGCTGTTGGCTTTGGCCAGGCTGGTGGCCAGATTCAGCAGCACTGAATTTTTGAGATCGACCGGAATGGCCGACAGAAAAACCATCGTCCGAGAGGTCTGTCCGGCCAGAATGCGGCGCAGGCCTTCGGCTTGGTCGGTCACCTTGTTATTCGACATGGAGGCCTTTCACCGAGCTGTCGCGTCGGATGCTGGCGGTGCCCATGACCATCGGCAACTCGCTGTCCAAGAAGGTGGCGGACTGCAACCAGGCTTGGGTTTTAAAGGCCTGCTCAACCAGTTCGCGGGCGTCGGGCACTTGCAAGTCTTCGGGCACACGCTGGCCTGTTGCGATGTAGAAAATTTTCAGTTTTTGGCGCAACACGACATCCAGTGCGCCGCTGATGGACGCCGTCTCGTCGAGCTTGGTCAAGATGCAGCCAGCCAAGCCTGAGCCTCGGTACGCATTGACAACTTCATTGAGGGTGTCGATGGTGCTGCTGGTGTTGAGGCAAATCAAGCGCTTGATTGGCACTTGGGTGCCTGAAAACATCGCGATTTGCGCCGCCACCATTTGGTCGCGCTGACTCATGCCCACGGTGTCAATCAAGATCGTGTGTTTGTTTTTCAGCTCTTCCAGCGCGATTCTCAAATCAACATCGTCTTTGACAAAGTGAACCATCACCCCCAGCAATTTGCCGTAAATGTGCAGCTGCTCATGGGCGCCGATCCGATAGCTGTCGGTGGTGATCAAGGCCAGTTTGCCTGGGCCGTTGCGCATCACGCAGCGCGCGGCCAGTTTGGCAATAGTGGTGGTTTTGCCGACCCCAGTGGGGCCGACCAGCGCGTAGACACCGCCTTCGTCCAGCACGTCATCGTCTGAGGGCAACACGGCTAAGTTGCGTGTCAGCATGTTTTTGGCCCATGCGATGCCCGCTTCGACTGTGCCGTCGTTCAAGGTGTTTTTTTCAGTCAAATAGCGGGCAAGGCTGGGGCTCAAGCCCGTAGCCAGCAGTGCTTTGAGGATGCCCGCCTTGGTTGGGTGGCGTTGCTGCTGACCGATCCAGTCCATCTCTGAGAGTTGGGTTTCAAGCGAGTCCCGCATCGTCCGAATTTCGGTCATCAGCTCCAGCATGTTGTCTTGCCCCTCACTGGCGGGCTGCGCCGCTTTGCTGAGGATAGGCGTGGCCAGCAGCGGCGGCGCATGCGTGCTGATGACAGCGATGTAATCTTCCTCACTGCAGGCCATGATTTCGACGCCGTCACTGACGCTGCGGTTAGACAAGATCATGGCGTCAGGCCCCAGACCTTCTCGGACCCGAGCCAGTGACTCGCGGGCCGTCTGGCCAATAAAACGATGGACTTTCATCCGATGGCTCCCACCAGGTTGGTGACTTTGATAGTCCGGGATTCCGGCATTTCAGCGTCCGAAATAACTTTTAATTGCGGCAAACTACGGCGCAGAAAACGCGCCAACATGGCCCGCATCGACGCCGGGACCAGCAGCACCGGGGTGTAGCCGAGTTGCTCCTGCAAGAGAGTCGCCTGAGCGGCATGGGTCAGCAGCGTATCGGCCAAGCCTGGCTCGATCCCGCTACCCTCTGGCCCGGTCGCCTGCAGTGCTTGCATCAGCAGCCGTTCGAGTCGGTTGTCCAGCGTCATCACCGGGACTTCTTGGCTGCCTGGCGCAATTTGCTGGATGATGGCGCGGCCCAGCACGATACGCACCATCGCCGTCAAGGCATTCGGCTCTTGGGTTTGCGTCGCGCACTCGTTCAGTGACTCGATGATGCTGTGCATGTCACGGATATGCACACCTTCGATCAGCAGGTTTTGCAGAACCTTTTGGACTGTCGACAAGGGCAGGATTTTGGGCACCAAGTCTTCAATGAGTTTGGGCGACTCTTTGTTCAAGTGGTCGATCAGGCCTTGCATTTCTTGCCGACTCAACAGCTCTGCGGCATGCGTCGACATGAGTTGGTTGAGATGGGTTGCAATCACGGTGCTGGCATCGACCACGGTGTAACCCATGGTTTGCGCTGACTCGCGCATGGCCGCGTCAATCCAGATCGCAGGCAGTCCGAACGCCGGGTCACTCACCTGTACACCGGCCAAGCTGTCGGTGACCATGCCGGGATTGATGGCTAAAAACTGCCCCGGGTGCGATTCGCCACTGCCAATCTCCACGCCTTTGAGTGAGATTTTGTAGCCCGTGGGCCGCAACTCTAAGTTGTCGCGAATGTGCACTGCCGGCGGTAAAAAGCCAATCTCTTGGGCGAACTTTTTGCGAATCCCTTTGATGCGGCGCAGCAGTTCACCGTCTTGCGCTTGGTCTACCAAGCTGATGAGGCGGTAGCCCACTTCCAGACCGAGCACTTGAATCGGTGCCAAGTCTTGCCAAGTGGCTTCATCCATTTCACTGCCCGACGCAGCCGGCGTTTTGGCGGGTGTGACTTCCGCTTCAATCGGTTTGT
>CANFZL010000195.1 GCA_947451205.1 Comamonadaceae bacterium | reverse complement strand
TGATGGGTTCACAGTCTTGGGGCGTGCCAGCGGGCTTTGATGCCGACGGCTTCTTGACCGCTTGCAAGACCAATTTCGTGACCTTGCAAGACGCTTGGGATCGCTCCGACATCAGCTCCCTGCGGGCCATGATGACGGACGACATGCTGGAGCAAATCAAGAGTCAATTGGCCGAGCGTGAGTCCCACACCGGCGGTGTTTTCAACAAGACCGACGTGCTGCGTCTGGATGCGCAATTGCTCGGCATAGAGGAGTTGGCGGACGTCTACATGGCCAGCGTTGAATTCTCCGGAATGATCCGCGAAGACGCGTCTGCCGGCCCGAGTCCGTTCCGCGAAGTCTGGAACATGACCAAGCAGCGCAATGGCGCTGGCGGCTGGTTGGTGGCGGGTGTTCAAGCCCTGCAATGATCTGACCGGTCATTTATCCGTCAAAATCGGGGACGTATGAATAAAACGTCCCCTTTTTCTTTTCTGGAATCTTTCGCCAAACACCTGCAACCGCCAACTTGGCTGGTTGCCGAGGGTCAGCAGCGCTTGGTGTTGTTTCTCAATCATGTCCTGATGCAGGAAAAAGAGGCGCAGACGCGTCTCGCACGCAAAAAGGGCAGCGTGATTCATGTGCGTTGGGGCGCTTTTGCGCTGGACCTGTTGATCACCCCGGCGGGTCTGACGGATCGAGCGCCGAGCACGCTGCCCGCCGATCTGACGTTGTCGGTGGCCATGGAGGCGCCTTGGCTCGTGGCGCAGTCGGTGCTCGAGGGCAAGGCTCCGCCTGTCAAGATTGAAGGCGATGTGCAACTGGCCGCTGAATTGGGCTGGCTGGCAGACAATCTGCGCTGGGATGTCGAAGAAGACTTGTCTCGCATCTTGGGTGATGTACCGGCGCATGCGATAGCCGGGGCTGGTCAGCGTTTGCTGGCGGCCCTTCGCGACTTCGTGGCGCGCGCACCGCGGTCGCCTTTTGCGGCAGGAAGCAGCACAACACCAGCCACGACACGGACAAATAAGGCGGCTACATGAGCCGGCTTTTTCGCGGTATTTTCATCGTCTGGACGGTGCTTCGCTTCGGTCTGGATGAACTGGTTCTGTCGAGTTTTGAGAAGCCCTGGATCCGGCTGCTGACCCGCATCGTCTCGGTCGGCCGCAATCTGAAGGCGCCGCGTGGTGAGCGTTTGCGGCTGGCGTTGGAGCGGCTGGGCCCGATTTTTGTGAAGTTCGGCCAAGTCATGTCGACCCGCCGTGACTTGCTGCCGACCGACATTGCCGACGAACTGGCGCACTTGCAAGACCGTGTTCCCCCATTTGAATCGTCTGTGGCCGTGGCCATCATCGAAAGCGCCTTTGGCCGTTCGATTGACAAAATTTTCACCAGCTTCGATCGCACGCCCGTGGCCAGCGCGTCGATTGCCCAAGTGCACTTTGCGATCTTGCCCGATGGGCGCGAGGTGGCAGTCAAGGTTTTACGGCCCAACATGCTTCCGGCGATTGAAAAAGACTTGGCCCTCATGCGCATGATGGCGGGCTGGGTCGAAAGCCTGTCGGCCGATGGCAAGCGCCTGAAGCCGCGCGAAGTGGTGGCCGAGTTTGACACCCATTTGCACGACGAACTGGACCTGCTGCGTGAAGCCGCCAACGCGGCTCAATTGCGCCGCAACATGCAGGGTCTGAACCTGGTGATGATTCCTGAGATGGTGTGGGACTTTTGCATGCCCAATGTGATGGTCATGCAGCGCATGAAGGGCGTGCCGATCAGCCAGGTGCAGCGTCTTCGCGATGCGGGCGTCGACATTCGCAAGCTGGCCCGTGATGGTGTGACGATCTTTTTCACGCAGGTCTTTCGCGATGGATTTTTCCACGCCGACATGCACCCTGGCAACATCCAAGTGAGTCTGGAGCCCGCCACTTTCGGGCGCTATATCTCGCTTGATTTCGGTATTGTCGGAACGTTGACCGAGGTTGACAAAGAGTATTTAGCGCAAAACTTCATCGCCTTTTTTCAGCGTGACTATAAGCGTGTGGCCGAACTGCACATTGAGTCCGGTTGGGTACCGGCGCGTACCCGCGTCGATCAGCTGGAGTCGGCTATTCGCGCTTGCTGCGAGCCTTACTTTGACCGACCGTTGAAGGAGATTTCGCTCGGAATGGTCTTGATGCGCTTATTCCAAACATCACGGCGCTTTCAAGTCGAAATTCAGCCGCAGCTGGTGCTGCTGCAAAAAACACTGCTCAATATCGAGGGCTTGGGCCGCCAGCTCGACCCAGAGCTTGATTTGTGGAGCACCGCCAAGCCGTTCTTAGAAAAATGGATGCGCGAACAAGTCGGTCCCGAAAAATTACTCGCCGAGCTCAAGGCCGAAGCGCCGACTTACGCCAAGCTCTTGCCCGCCTTGCCGCGTCTTTTTCATCAGTTCCTAAAGACGCAATCGTCGAGTAACCGGCGCGAATTGGTCGAACTGCTGGCCGAGCAAAAACGCACGAATAAGCTGCTGCAGGGGCTTGTTTACGGTGGGCTGGGCTTCGCGCTGGGCTTGCTGGCCATGCAGGTGATGCTACGCATACGGCTGTTTTGAGGTGTCAGGTGTCAAAGTGCAGCGCCTATAATTTAAGGTTTGCATCCTGCCCCTCATTTGCAGGCTGCCCCCACTCATCCGAAACCATCTAGCGCTATGCCAATTTACGCCTACAAATGCGAGTCCTGCGGGCATGCCAAGGACGTTTTACAAAAACTCTCGGACCCCCTGCTGACAGATTGCCCTCAGTGCGGTGCGCCGGCTTTTAAAAAGCAACTCACCGCCGCCGGCTTTCAGCTCAAGGGCTCTGGCTGGTACGTCACAGACTTTCGGGGTGGCGACTCGGGTGCACCTAAGGCCAAGGACGGTGTGGCTCCTGCGGCATCGACTTCAAATGCCCCGGCGGCCGCTTCGGCCCCAGCGCCCAAAGCTGACAGCGCTGCTGCGCCAGCGCCCAGTGCTGCCCCGACTGCACCGGCACCATCATCTGGTAAAGCCGACTGATGGCTGCCGTGCGCCGCTGGTTGTTGGCTGGCTTGTTGGTGCTGGTTCCGCTGGCGATCACCATGGCCGTGCTTGACTGGATCGTTGGTACGCTAGACCAAACTTTGCAAATATTGCCGCATGCTTGGCATCCTGATCGCTTGCTTGGCTTTCATATTCCCGGCTTTGGTGTTTTGCTGGCGCTGGCGATCGTGTTGGTTATAGGCGCTGTGGCCAGCAATTTTTTGGGCAAGAAACTGGTCGGTTGGTGGGACGCTTTGCTGGGCCGCATTCCTATCGTCCGGTCGATTTATTCGAGCGTCAAGCAAGTCTCTGACACTTTGTTCTCAGAAAATGGCAATGCTTTTCGCAAGGCGTTGCTGATCCAGTGGCCGCGCGAAGGTGTCTGGACCATCGGTTTTCAGACCGGCACACCAGGCGGCGATGTTGTCAATCATCTTGAAGGTGAATACCTCAGCGTCTATGTGCCGACCACGCCAAATCCGACTGGCGGTTACTTTGTGATGTTGAAAAAGTCAGACTGCATAGAACTCAAAATGAGTGTCGATGAAGCACTGACTTATGTGATCTCCATGGGCGTTGTTTCTCCCGGCAGCCCTGCCAACCACAAACCACTTTAGCCGATTTGGTGTCTGCTCGACATCTCTTGTTTGATGCTGCGCACTGATCATCTTCGCGAAATCCGTTAACCGTTAACCGTAAAGCAATCTCTGTATGTCCAACGCCTCCAAAATGCGCTCCCACTATTGCGGTCTGGTGACCGATGCCCTGCTAGGCGAAACTGTCACCCTGTGCGGTTGGGTCAATCGCCGTCGTGACCACGGCGGCGTGATCTTCATTGACCTGCGTGACCGCGAAGGTTATGTGCAGGTGGTTTGCGACCCAGATCGCGCTGACATGTTCAAAGTCGCGGAAGTCGTGCGCAACGAGTTCTGCGTTCAGATCAAAGGCTTGGTTCGCGCGCGTCCTGAGGGCACGGTCAACGACAGTCTGAAAAGCGGCAAGATCGAAATTTTGTGCCATGAACTGACGGTGCTCAACGCCAGCGTCACGCCACCGTTCCAGCTCGATGATGACAACCTGTCGGAGACCACGCGCCTGACGCATCGGGTGCTGGACCTGCGCCGCCCTTACATGCAGAACAACCTGATGCTGCGTTACCGCGTGGCGATGGAGACCCGCAAGTTCCTCGACGCCAATGGTTTCATTGACATAGAAACCCCGATGCTGACGAAAAGCACGCCTGAAGGTGCGCGCGATTACTTGGTGCCTAGCCGCGTCAATGAAGGCCATTTTTTCGCCTTGCCGCAAAGCCCGCAGTTGTTCAAGCAGCTGTTGATGGTGGCCGGTTTTGACCGCTACTACCAGATCACCAAATGCTTTCGCGACGAAGACTTGCGCGCGGATCGCCAGCCTGAATTCACGCAGATCGATATTGAAACGTCCTTCATGGACGAGCAAGAGATTCGCGATATGTTCCAAGGCATGATCAGCAACATTTTCAAGACCGTGCTGGCCACCGACTTGGGTGAATTCCCGGTCATGGCTTATGCCGACGCCATGCACCGTTTCGGCTCGGACAAGCCGGACTTGCGCATCAGTCTTGAGTTCACCGAATTGACGGATGTCATGGCCGATGTCGACTTCAAAGTCTTTAGCACACCGGCCACCACACCGGGCGGCCGTGTCGTCGCGCTGCGCGTGCCCGGTGGCTCTGAGATGAGCCGCAGTGAGATCGACGCTTACACGGAATTCGTCAAAATCTACGGTGCCAAGGGCTTGGCTTGGGTCAAGATCAATGATGTTAGCAAGGGCCGCGAGGGTTTGCAAAGCCCGATCGTGAAGAATATTCACGATGCTGCTTTGACCGAAATCTTGAAGCGCTGCGGCGCCCAAAACGGTGACATTATTTTCTTCGGCGCCGACAAGTCCAAGGTGGTCAACGACAGCATCGGTGCCTTGCGACTGAAAATTGGCCTCAGCCCGCTGGGTAAAAAAGTCGGCGTCTTCACCGCGGGTTGGAAGCCACTTTGGGTGGTCGACTTTCCGATGTTTGAGCATGATGAAGCCAACAACCGTTGGAGCGCTGTGCACCATCCCTTCACGGCACCGAAAGACGGCCACGAAGACTGGATGGACACGGACCCGGG
>CANFZL010000194.1 GCA_947451205.1 Comamonadaceae bacterium | reverse complement strand
TCAAAACGGGCCGCCGCCTCTTCTTTTTGCCCCAAGGCATAGGCAGCATTGCCCAGACCGATCATGGCGGCACGTTGCCCGGGCCAAGCCTTCAGGGCTGTCTTGTAAGCCACCTGAGCGGCGGCTGGCTGCACTCTTTCGAGCCCTGCCGCGGCAGCCGCGAAACGCTCAGCCTGCGCGGTGGCCGGCAAACGCTCTGGCGGCAAGGCCACCATGGCCCAATGCTCACCGCGGGCCCAAGTTCTTTCAAACGTGAACAGCGACATCTCCAGCCGCTCAGTCACGCCGGAATGCAGCACGACCGTGTTGCGCTCACGGTCAAAACCAATCACCACGGCGTAGTGCCAGATCGGGTGCACCTGCAACGAGAGGTTTTGAAAGACCAGCACCGGGTTGCCACTGGCGACCTCGCGCAGCAGGTCTTCGAGTTGCGGTTGCAACGGGTAGGCGACCAGCGCTTGGCGACGGGTGGCTGTCAGCATTTCGACCTGAAAAGAGCCTTGCCGACCGGGCACGTAAACCTGCTCAGTCAGTTCGTCGGGCAACACTTTCACACCAGCGTGTTGCGCCACCATGGCCAAGGCGGCGGGACCGCACTGGAAATCATCTTGGGGGAAAAACGGCACACCCGGAACGCTTGCAAATATCGGCAACGCTAATTTGGGCTGAATCGTCGCCTTGCTGGAACCTTCAACAGCGGCGATGCCTGCAGTTCCACTTGTAGAGATGGGAAAGTCGCGCGCGAGTTGGCTCACTTGAGGTGTCGCGCAGCCGGACAGAATAAGCACGACCGTAACGAAAAACCCCGCCTTGGCGGGGTTCCATTGGATCGAGCGGCTCTCAGGGCCGTTCATCGAACCGATCGGGTGAAGGGAAATACTTTGGTCAGACCCATGATGTCGGTGACCAGCAAGACGATGAAGACGGTGAAGACGACACCGAGAACGCCAGCGCCGGCAGGTGCTTGGTCAACACGCGAGGCCAATTGAGCCACTTCGGCATCCGTCATAGCATGCACACGCTCAGTGGCAGCAGCACTGCTGACGCCTTGGCCTTCAAGCTCAGCGCGGACATCATCACGACTCAAAAATGCCGTGACTTTGTCACGGTTGCTTGCGACCAAAGCGGATGGCACGGCAGCGACTTCTTCTGTTGTCACCAGACCCGCGTGTGCCGCCATTGGCAAGCCCATCAAAGTAGTGCTGGCAATCAGCATTGAAGCAACTAAGCGTTTAAATGGGTTCATTTAGAAATATCCTCTGATAAATATTGTTATAGCCTCTGGAGGTTTGAATACCTTCAGCAGACTGGCACAGACCAAAATAGCTGCACTTGCGCTAAAAGTACGCGCCCTTTCAATAAGGGTCAAGATACTTTACACATCAGCACAAATCACAAGCAATGAAGTATTACTTTGAGCTTATTTTTTAAATGGTTCTAGCGTAAAAATTCCAGCAAGCTCATCCGCAAGCACGGCGCAAATCTGCCAATCGATCAGCGACTTCATCGAGGTCGAGTGCATCCGCGGCATGCGCTAAATAGATTTCCAGATCAACCAAGGCACGCTCCGGTTCCCCCTGCTCAGCCAAAGCCAAACCGCGGTCGCGGTGCTCAGTCCAAGCCGTTGGATGCAGCACCAACAGACGGTCCAAGACAGCGATCAGCCGTGACCAGTCTTCCTGCATTTTGTGAATGTCTTTGAGGTTGCGCAACATGCGCTCGATGATGTCGCGCGGTGCAGCAGCTTGCAGGTAAAGACCGATGGGCACCTCAAAATCATCGGCCAGTGCATGGCGCTGACGATAAGGCTCCAAGCGCTCAGCCAACTCTTCCCGGCTCAGAGATTGGCCGGTGAACGGGTCGATCACGACCTGACCTTTGGGCAGGTTCACTTTGACCATGAAGTGGCCTGGAAAAGCCACACCGCGTGCATTCAAATCCAAGCCGACCGCCAACTCCAGCCACACCACCGCCAGCGTGATCGGAATGCCGCGGCGGGTTTGCAGCACGACATGCAAAAAACTATTGTCAGGATCGTAGTAGTCGTTGACGTTGCCGCCGAAGTTGAGATCGCGAAAGAAAAACTGGTTTAGCACCCGCAGTTTTTGCAAGGCCGAAGCGTCAGGTGGCAAGCGCCGTTTCAAGCGGGCCAGCAACTGATCGACCTCACCCAGCACGTGCTCAACATCCAGTTCAGGGTATTCGTCTTGAGCCAAGCTGACGGCAGCTTCGAGCAGCGGAAAGTGCTCGTCGCTTTGCACCAAACTGGAGAAATATTGCAGCGGGGACGGGACTTCTAATTTCAATTGCATGGCGCTACTTTCTCACAAGTTAGGCAGACCCGCCGGAGACGGCTTTATGGCATTTTTTCGGGGCTAGACGCTCAGCGCCCGAACAGCTTCCGAACCTTCAGGCCAGTGGCCCGCAATGCGGAGAAATAAAGCACGGCTGAGCCCAACAAGACCAGTGCCAACAAGCCAATGCGCTGACCGTACAGACTGCGCAAGCCCGTCCAACTCACGGCGCTGGCGGCCCACCACAAGAAAGCGGCCAGCAGCGCGCTGGCAAAAACAACCTGCAAGCTATAACGGCCCCAGCCTGGCAGCGGCTGGTAACTGCCACGGCGGATCAGACCGATCAGCAGCCAACTCGCATTGATCAGCGCGCCAATACCAATCGCCAGTGCCAAACCCGCATGCTGGAAATACGGCACCAGCACGAGATTCAGCAATTGCGTGAGGATCAGCACCACGATGGCGATGCGCACCGGCGTCTTGATGTCTTGATTGGCGTAAAAACCGGGGGCCAGCACCTTGATGGCAACCAATCCGAGCAGACCCAAGCCGTAACCCATCAGCGCGCGCGTGGTCTGCAGCACATCGGCGTCCGTGAACGCGCCGTAGTGGTACAGCGTGGCCACCAGCGGCTCTGCAAACGTCAGCAAAGCCACCGCGCTGGGGACGGCCAGCAAGACCACCAAGCGCAAACCCCAATCGAGCATGGCGGAGTATTTTTGCGTGTCGTTCGCAGCGCGGGCACCGGCGAGTTGCGGCATCAGCACCACACCCAAGGCAACACCGAGCAAGGCCGTTGGAAACTCCATCAAGCGGTCGGCATAGGTCAACCAACTGACGCTGCCAGCTTGCAAATGCGAGGCGATTTGGGTGTTGATGAGCAACGATATTTGCGCCACGCTGACGCCAAGCAAGGCCGGCAACATCAGCTTGGCAATGCTGCGCGTGGCTGGGTCGCTCCAAGCGGCGCGCACACCCGACACGCCCAGACGCAGCTTGGGCAGCAAACCCAGCCGCAGCAGCGCCGGGATCTGCACGACAAGTTGCAACAAACCACCCACCATGACGCCAGCGCCCAGCGCATAGACCGGCTCAATCCCTTGTGTTTTCAACCAAGGTGCGCCGAACCAAGCGGCCGCAATCATGCTCAGATTCAACAGCACCGGTGTGGCGGCCGGCACGGCAAAGCGCTTCCAAGTGTTGAGCACACCAGCCGACAAAGCCACCAGCGACATGAACCCAATGTAGGGAAACATCCAGCGCGTCATGACGACGGCCGCGTCGAAGCCGCGCGGGTCTTGCTGCAAACCGCTGGCCATCGCCCAAACCAACAGCGGCGCAGCAGCCACACCCAGCACACACGTCAACAGCAACACCCAAACCAGTAAACTGGCAACTCGGTCAATCAGCAAACGCGTGGCAGCCTCCCCGTGGCTCGCCTTGGTGGCAGCCAGCACCGGCACAAAAGCTTGGCTGAAGGCGCCTTCGGCGAACATGCGCCTGAACAAATTGGGAATGCGAAACGCCACATTGAAAGCGTCCGTCATGGCGCTGGCGCCAAAAGTCGAAGCGATCAGCAGCTCACGCGCCAGCCCCGTGATGCGAGACACCAGCGTGAGCAGGGAGACAGTGGAGGCGGCTTTGAAAAGTGACACAGCAGGAGTTTAAGGGCAAGCAAGTACTCGCAGTGAGGAGCGTGGGAGCCAACAACCACCGTGGCATATAATCGTGGGCTTTGCTGCATCATCCACAGACTCCTCACCAGGATTAAAGGAATTTATATATGGCCACCGCCAAACCCAAGAAAAAAAACCCACGCCTTGCTTCCGGCCGTAAACGCGTTCGTCAAGACGTCAAACTGAATGCTGCAAACACCTCGCTGCGTTCTAAATACCGCACCGCTGTTAAAAACGTTGAAAAAGCCGTTTTGACTGGTGACAAAACCAAAGCTGCAGAACTCTTCGCCAAGGCGCAGAGCATTGTGGACACGATTGCCGACAAGGGCATCTTCCACAAAAATAAGGCTGCTCGTGACAAGAGCCGTTTGTCTGCCAAGGTGAAAGCCTTGGCCTTGAAAGCCGCCTAATTCATTAGGCAAATCGCCCGGATGCCGCGCAAGTGACATCCGCCGTTTTGTAGGGTGCGCTGCAGCAAAGTGATTAAACCGCCTCAGGGCGGTTTTTTCATGCCCGCAACAAAGTCACTTCGTCATGAATAGCGACGAGTGTTCTTCGCGCTCAGATCTCTGGATTTTCAGGTTTTGGATTTAGGCACGTCGGGCAAGAGACAAGCTTCTGCGACTTGCAAGGCGTTGTCTTTGGCGAAGTTCAGGGCGAAGTCCCAGGCCATGGGTTCGGCCTCACGCAGCTCGCTGTTGACAACCACGCATTTGACGCCGTTGACCAGTGTGGGGACACACCAAGGCGAGTAAGTCAGGTGGCTGCCGGGCTGCGGACCACCGGGCCTGAATTGGCTCATCACGCCACACAACCTGTCAGCCCAATCGCTGGGGCGGAAGGTTTTTCCCTCGAGGGTCAGACCCTGGATAAAGATTTCTTTGGCGCTGCTGGAGACCATCTGTAAAGGCTGCTTGTAGGACCTGTTGAGGCGGTACATGAGCCGGGGTGTCCGGACTATGCTGCACCGCACAATGATTCTATCTTATATAAGACTCAAGCTGACCCAGGCTCAACCATTCCGTCATTGCGAGCGTAGCGCGGCAATCCATCGGTCATAGAAGCGCCACAGTCTGCGCCTAAAATCAATCTTCCAGTTTTAAGCGAAAGTCCCACCTGCCATGAACGCTGCCATTCCCGTTGCCTTAGAAGCCGCCTCCCCCCATGTCATGAACACTTACGGCCGTCTGCCGCTGGCCCTCACGCATGGTCAGGGCTGCAGGGTTTGGGACGTCAAC
>CANFZL010000193.1 GCA_947451205.1 Comamonadaceae bacterium | reverse complement strand
TGCAAGCTACAAAAGTTGAAGCAAAGCCTTGATAGCTTGCGGATAAATCAAGTGCTCTTGCACCAGCACCCGGTCGGCCAGCGTCTCGGCGCTGTCGCCCGGCAACACGGTCACCACGGCTTGCGCCAAGATCTGGCCGTGGTCAAGATCGGCTGTGACGAGGTGAACGGTCGCGCCGGCCTCAAGGCAACCGGCGTCAATCGCCCGCTGGTGCGTGTTGAGTCCGGTGAAGGCCGGCAACAAGGACGGATGAATATTCACCATCCGGCCCGCGTAATGCGCCACAAAATCGGGCGTCAAAATGCGCATAAAACCAGCCAGCACCACCAGCGCAGGCTGATGTGCATCGATCAGCGTTTGCAAGGCAGCGTCAAAGGCAGCGCGGGACTCAAAGTCCTTGTGGTCTAGCACCTGCGTCGCCACACCCAAAGCTTGCGCCAGCGCCAAACCTTCGGCACCGGGTTTGTTGCTGATGACCGCCACCACGCGCGCTCCCAGCAGCCCATCCCAATTTTCTTGTTGCGCCGTCTTGATCAGCGCCGCCATGTTGGAACCCGCGCCAGAAATCAGGACGACAATATTGTTTACTTTCTCGGTCATGGGCGCTAGTTTATGGCGTGACCACGCGCCCGCGTGCTACAAATAAGCCCTTGCCAATTGAGCAACGCTTAGAGAACGGAGACACGAGCACCATGGACTTAGCATTCACCCCCGAAGAACAACAGTTTCGCGAAGACATTCGCGACTGGGTCAAGGCGCACCTGCCTGCCGACATTGCGCACAAAGTGCACAACGCGCTGCGCCTGTCGCGTGACGACATGCAGCGCTGGGCCAAAATTCTGGGCCAAAAAGGCTGGCTCGGCCACGGCTGGCCGGTCGAGTTTGGCGGTCCCGGATGGAACGCCGTGCAAAAACACTTGTTTGAAGAAGAATGCGCACTGGCGGGCGCACCGCGCGTGGTGCCGTTTGGCCCAGTGATGGTGGCGCCGGTGATCATGGCTTTTGGCAACACCGAGCAGCAACAACGCTTCTTGCCAGGCATCGCCAGCGGCGAAGTCTGGTGGAGCCAGGGCTACAGCGAGCCAGGCGCAGGCTCGGATTTGGCATCCGTCCAATGCAGGGCCGAACGTCAAGGCGACCACTACATCGTCAATGGCCAAAAAACTTGGACCACGCTAGGCCAGTACGGCGAGTGGATTTTTTGTTTGGTGCGCACCAGCCACGAAGGCAAGCCGCAAACCGGCATTTCTTTTTTATTGATCGACATGTCCTCCCCCGGCGTCACGGTGCGCCCGATCCTGCTGCTCGACGGCGAAGCCGAGGTCAACGAGGTCTGGTTTGACAACGTCAAAGTCCCGGCGAACAACCTGATTGGCGAAGAAAACAAGGGCTGGACGTACGCCAAGCACTTGCTCAGCCATGAGCGCACCAACATCGCTGACGTGAATCGCTCCAAGCGTGAACTCGAGCGCCTGAAGCGCATCGCCAAGGCCGAAGGTCTGTATGGCGACCTTCGCTTCAAGGACGAAATCGCCAAGCTCGAAGTCGATGTGGTGGCGCTCGAAATGATGGTGCTGCGCGTTCTGTCGGCGCAAAAGTCGGGCAAAAACTCGCTCGATATCGCCGGTTTGCTGAAGATTCGCGGCAGTGAAATCCAGCAGCGCTATGCCGAACTCATGATGTTGGCGGCCGGCCCTTTCAGCCTGCCCTTCATTCAAGAGGCCATGGAAGCCGGCTGGCAAGGCGACCAAGCGGCGGCGGGCTTAAATGGCTTTCCGGGCGGCGATATGCACTGCGCGCCGCTGGCGTCGACCTACTTCAACATGCGCAAAACCAGCATTTACGGCGGCAGCAACGAAGTGCAGCGCAACATCGTGGCGCAAACCGTGCTGGGCTAAGGAGATAAAAATATGGATTTCAATTTTTCTGACGATCAAGAACAGCTGCGCGACGCCGTACGCAAATGGGTCACCAAAGCGTATACCTTTGAGCGCCGCCGCAGCATTGCCAGCGCCGGTGGTTTTTCACGCGAGGCTTACACCGAGTTAGCTGAACTCGGCTTGAGCGGCCTCTACATTCCTGAAGCCCACGGCGGCCTGGCCATGGGGCCGATCGAAGGCATGGTGATCATGGAAGAGCTGGGCCGCGGCTTGGTGCTCGAACCCGTCGCTCACAGTTTGTTGGCCGGCGCGGTGCTCAACGCTTGGGCGCCTGAGCCAGTCAAAGCAGCGTGGCTGCCCAAGATCGCATCGGGTGAAGCGCTGGTGGTGCTGGCGCACCAAGAGCGCGCCGCCCGCTACCGACTCGATGTGTGCGACGCCACGGCGCATGAAAGCACCGGCGCTTGGATGCTGAGCGGCCACAAAAGCATCGTTCCGGCCGGCGACCAAGCTGACGCCTTTTTGGTAACCGCCATGCTGCGCGGTCAGCAATCGCTGTTTTTGGTGGAGCGCCAAGTCAGCGGCGTCAGCACACGCGGCTACCGCACGCAAGACGGCAGCCGAGCCGCCGAAGTACAACTGGACAACGCAGCAGCGACGCTGATCACATGGGACGGTCTGGCCGCCTTAGAGCACGCAGTAGACATCGGCATCGCCGCCGTCTGCGCCGAAGCCATCGGCGTGATGGACGCCACGCTGGCCATCACCGTGGACTACATGAACCAGCGCAAACAGTTCGGCGTTGTCATCAGCAGTTTTCAGGCGCTGCGGCACCGCGTGGCCGACATGAAAATGCAACTAGAGTTGGCCCGCTCCATGAGCTACTACGCCTCACTCAAGCTCAACGCTCCGGCCGACGAACGCCGCGCCGCCATGGCCCGCGCCAAATACCAGGTCGGCCAATCGATGCGCTTCGTCGGCCAGCAAGCGGTGCAATTACACGGTGGCATTGGCGTCACGGACGAGTACATCGTCAGCCATTGCTTCAAGAAATTGACGCAACTGGAAATGACTTTTGGGGATTCACTGCACCAGTTGGGCGAGGTCTCTGCGCGGATGCAAGACACCGCCGGCGTCTTTGCTTAAATCTGCGCTGTCCTCAGGTCAGCAAGCGGGAAGATCGCGGCACATGCGCGATCAAAAACTCCATCTGGTCCGCCAGAATGCGGCGATTGCGCAAAATGAAGTCTTCCCAGAGGCTGGGCACGTAAGGCGTGTAGAGCAGCGGCATGCGCGCCTGCTCGGGGGTGCGGCTGCTTTTTCGGTGGTTGCAAGCGCGGCAAGCGGTGACCACGTTCATCCAGGTGTCGATGCCTTGCTGTGCAAACGGAATGATGTGCTCGCGGGTGAGCTCCTCCTCATGGAAGTGGTTGCCGCAGTAGGCGCAGACGTTGCGGTCGCGCGCGAACAGCTTGCCATTGGACAGGCCGGGTTTGAGATCGAAAGGGTTGATATTCGGCACGCCGCGTGTGCCGATGATGCTGTTGACCGTGATGACCGACTGCTCGCCCGTGTGGGCGTTATGGCCACCGCGAAACACTGCCACTTGTGCACCGGCTTCCCAGCGCACATCCCCGGTGGCGTATTGCAACACGGCTTGTTCGAGGCTGATCCACGATTGTGGCAGCCCTTGGGCGGACAGCTTCAAGACCTTCAAACGAACCTCCATGCAAATGGAAACCGGTGTCTAGCATCGAGCCGGACAAGCGCTTTTTTCTGAAAACTGCACCTGTCCGCTAGCCAACAATATACAGTGAATTCATGACACTTTGCTGGGAACCACGGCGACCATCGTGCGCCGCCATCCAGCCAGCGGCTTGAGGCCTCCGCTAAAAAACGATAATCTGCTGCATGAAAATC
Organism: Comamonadaceae bacterium; assembly: GCA_947451205.1. GTDB lineage: Bacteria > Pseudomonadota > Gammaproteobacteria > Burkholderiales > Burkholderiaceae_C > Polaromonas. The sequence goes on along the minus strand of CANFZL010000193.1, from coordinate 1,442 downwards.
TTTCGCGGCCATCAGCACCCAGCACTGGCTCAGCCCTGCGCGCTGACCATTGGCAACTTTGACGGGGTTCACCGCGGCCATCAAGCGATGCTTGCCGTACTCAAAAACGAGGCCAAACACCGAGGTTTACCGGCCCGGGTCATGACCTTCGAGCCGCATCCGCGCGAGTACTTTTCCCCGAACACGGCACCCACCCGCATCTCAACCCTGCGCGACAAACTCACGGAGCTGGCACGTTGCGGCATCGACCAAGCTGTGGTCTTGCCGTTCAATGCGCGCTTGGCCACGCAAAGCGCCGACTCATTCATCCACGACGTCTTGGTCAACAACCTGCAAGTGCGTTATGTGCTGGTGGGCGACGATTTTCGATTTGGCAGCCAACGCGGCGGCGACTACGCCATGCTTGACGCGGCCGGTGTTGCCTGTGGTTTTGAAGTCGCCCGCATGGACAGCTACGAAGTGCACGGCGCGCGGGTCTCCAGTTCGGCGGTGCGCGCAGCACTGGCGCAGGGCAACATGGACGACGCGGCAAGATTGCTCGGCCGGCCGTACAGCATTTCGGGCCACGTGGTACACGGCAAAAAGCTCGGCCGCGAGCTCGGCTTTCGGACCCTGAACATTGCCTTCCGGCACGACAAGCCGGCCGCCAACGGTATTTTTGTGGTCCGCACGCACGGCCTGGGCGCCAAAGGTGACGCCCCTGTCGATGGCGTGGCCAGCTTGGGCATACGGCCGACAGTAGAGGACGCTGGCCGGGTCTTGCTGGAAGTCCATTGCCTAGATTGGACCCCCGAGTGGGCTAGCCTCGACAGTGCCTACGGTAAAATTATTCGCGTGGAATTGCTGCACAAACTGCATGACGAGCTGAAATACGAGGGTCTGGAGGCGCTGACGAAAGGCATCTCGCGGGACTGCGACAACGCACGTGCTTTTTTCGCGGCCCTGCACACCGAAACCAGCTTCGATCGAATTTAGACGATCTCGCCACTGTCAGTGCCCACCCTCATCACCTCAGGGCCCATGGCTCCCACTTCTGGCCCGCGCTGTGCGGCCTCCTCACCTGCCAAGCCGCTCCGTTTCCCTTGAAATAAAACCATGTCCGACACCAAAACCGATTACCGCAGCACCCTGAACTTGCCTGACACGCCTTTCCCGATGCGCGGCGATTTGCCAAAGCGCGAAGCCGGTTGGGTCAAAGAGTGGGAAGACAAAGGGCTCTACAAAAAACTGCGCGACGTCCGCCAAGGCCGCCCCAAGTTTGTGCTGCATGACGGCCCGCCCTACGCCAACGGCAAAATTCACATTGGCCACGCCGTCAACAAAGTACTGAAGGACATGATCGTCAAGGCGCGCCAGCTCAAGGGCATGGACGCGGTGTATGTGCCGGGTTGGGACTGCCACGGTCTGCCGATCGAAAACGCCATTGAAAAACTCTACGGTCG
>CANFZL010000192.1 GCA_947451205.1 Comamonadaceae bacterium | reverse complement strand
CGAGGTGCCGATCAGGCAGGCCGGGCCGGCAATGTTGTGCGGCAGTCGCAAAAATTTAGCGCCGGCAAAGCTGATGATGAAAATGCCGTAACTCTGAATGATCAGCGGCACCGCGATCATGGCGATGACCAGCGGCTTGGCAATGATGGCGCCCGCCTGAAAACCAAACAGCAGCACCACCGTGGCCAGCAGGCCAATCATCGACAAAGGCTTGAGCTGCGCCACAAATGCGGAGACAGCGTGGTCTGATTTTTTCAGCAATGCATGACGGGTGGCCATGCCCGCCAACAAGGGAAGCACCACGTACAGCAGCGTTGACAGCACCAGCGTTTCCCACGGCACGGTGATGTCGGTGACGCCCAGCAAAAATGCGGCAATCGGGGCGAAGGCCACCACCATGATCAAGTCATTGATGCTCACTTGCACCAGCGTGTAGTTGGCATCGCCCTTGACCAGCGCGCACCACACAAAAACCATGGCGGTGCAGGGCGCTACGCCGAGCAAGATCATGCCGGCGATATATTCTGAGGCTGAATGCGGGTCAACCCAAGGCGCGAAGATGTACTTGAAAAACAGCACGCCCAGCAGTGCCATGGTGAACGGCTTGATGAGCCAGTTGACGACAAGCGTGAGCAACAAGCCGCGCGGTTTTTTACCAACGTCCTTGACGGCTGACCAGTCTATCTGGAGCATCATCGGGTAAATCATCACCCAAATGAAGACGGCCACTACCAGATTGACCTGTGCATATTCAATCTCGGCGATGGTCTGAAATGCAGCCGGTGACAACAAGCCTAGCCCAACGCCTGCGGCAATACTGAGTGCGACCCAGAGTGTTAAAAAGCGTTCAAACAAGCCCATCAGGGATCCTTTTTGTTTTTGTTTGGGGCCGCTACAGCCGCGCAACTTTCACCTTGGCAGCATTGCTCCGTCAAGTAACCCAGCAAGGCGTTCATCCGCGCAAACTCGGCCCGATAAATCAAATTTCGACCGCGTGCTTCGCTGCTCACCAACCCCGCATGTGAGAGTTCTTTTAAATGAAAGGACAGGGCGCTCGGTGCAATCTCTAGCTGTTCTGCAATGACCCCCGGCGTTAATCCATCCGGCCCAGCCACGACCAAGGCTCGAAAAGCGCGCAGACGTTGTGTCTGCGCCAGTGCCGCCAACGACGACACGGCCAAATCTTCGCCCAGCATGTTGGCGCTAGTTGTCGGTAGAGTTTTCAGTGGAGCCTTCTTCATTGTTCAAATATAATTGAACAGTTGAAATAAAACAAGCCGGTGAAAGAAAATCAACTCATGGCCCCTATCCCGATGCCCCTAAATCCAACGCACTTCGTTAAGCCGGAATTGAACTTGACGGGCGTTGGCTTACCTGGTGCGGCGACCCATCCACCGCGCATCTTGCTGCTCTACGGCTCGGTGCGCGAGCGCTCCTACAGCCGGCTCGCCAGCGAAGAGGCCGCAAGAATCCTGCAGGCCATGGGCGCTGAAACGCGTACTTTTTCGCCGAGTGGTTTGCCGCTGCCGGACGATGCGCTCGAGTCGCACCCCAAAGTGCAGGAGTTGCGCGAACTCGCTGCTTGGGCTGAAGGCATGGTCTGGTGTTCGCCTGAGCGGCATGGCGCGATGACCGGTATTTTGAAGGCGCAAATTGACTGGATTCCGCTCAGCGTGGGGGCGGTTCGGCCTACCCAGGGAAAGACGCTGGCGCTGATGCAAGTCTCTGGCGGCTCGCAGTCTTTCAACGCCCTGAACCAGATGCGTGTGCTCGGGCGCTGGATGCGCATGTTGACGATTCCAAATCAATCCTCCATCGCCAAGGCTTTTTTGGAGTTCGACGAAGCCGGCCTCATGTTGCCATCGGCTTATCACGATCGCGTGGTGGATGTGATGGAAGAATTGATGAAGTTCACGCTTCTGACGCGTGATGTCTCCCCCTGGCTGGTAGACCGTTATAGCGAGCGCAAGGAAAGCGCGGCGGCGCTCTCGGTGCGCATGAATCAAACGATGCTGTAGATCGCCCGCCTCGTCCACGGGGACTGAAGGGCGTCACAGAAATGTCATGCATTCGACATGAGTGCGTCATGCTGAAACGCCAAACTTCAGAGCATGAAACAAGATGTCTTAGAAGTTCAGATGTGCCAACAAGCCGAGCAAAACAACTCGAGCTTTTATCAAACCAACATCCTGCGCATCTTGCGCTGCACCGCCCATGCGATGGCCAGTGGGCCGGGTGGCTTGCATTTTGTCCCAGATGCCAAGCCCTGGCTTGAAGGCTTGTCTTTGTTCCCGCGTCAGTACGCCACGTCCACGACAACTCTTTAGGAAGCTCACATGAAAGAACTGCCAAATCCAACATTTTCACTGTCGCCGGTCGAGTTACCACGGGGGTTACTTCATCGAAGCTCTCAAGCAATCCCTGCGGCCGTGGATGTCAAGCATACGCCGGCAAAAATCCAAGTCAGCTGGGCCCGGCATCAGGACGAAGTCCGCGAGGCACAGCGCCTGAGGTATCAAGTTTTTGCGGTGGAAATGGGCGCCCGGCTGGTGTGTAAGATCCCCGGTCACGACATGGATTTGTTTGATGATTATTGCGAACACCTGCTGGTGCGTGACGAGGCCACCCAGGAGGTCATCGGCACCTACCGAGCGTTGACGCCAACCCAGGCCAAGCGTGCTGGCAGCACTTACAGCGACCTTGAGTTTGACCTGACCCGCTTGCGCACATTGCGAAGCCGCATGGTCGAGTTGGGCCGCAGCTGCGTTCATGCAGAGCATCGTCAAGGCGCGGTGATCATGGCTTTGTGGGGCGCGCTGGCCCAATTCATGTCCCGCAACCAGCTCGACACCATGATCGGTTGCGCCAGTATTCCAATGCAGCACAACGGTACGCCCAGTGGCCATGCCGCAGCCAGCATTTGGCGGCAACTCCGTGACACCCATCTGGCGGCGATTGACTGGCATGTCACCCCGCGTCTGGCTTTGCCTGTAGAGCAATTGGACAACTCGTTGACAGTGGAGCCACCGGCACTCATCAGAGGTTATTTGCGCTTGGGTGCCAAGGTGTTGGGTGCGCCTGCTTGGGACCCTGATTTCAACTCTGCTGATCTGCCGATGATGATGCGCATCGCAGATTTGCCAACGCGCTACCGTAAGCATTTCGCTGCGGCAGCAAATTAAATATTTCACGAACTTGTCACAGCACTGTCATGATGTGCTCTGAGAATCGCTTGTGACGAATCTACAAGCGTAAACCCATGTCATTTTCCAATGAACTTCCCGATGCGCTGAACACTATGGACGCTTCAACCATCAAATTCCTGAACCGCGACGGTAGCATTCTGGCCTTCAATGAGCGAGTGCTTGATTTGGCGACCCGGCCCGAGGTGCCACTGTTGGAGCGACTGCGATTTTTGTGCATTGTGTCGTCCAACTTAGACGAATTTTTTGAAGTGCGAGCTGCGCCGCATTTGTCAGCTGTGAACAATCAAGGCGAAGGCGAATCGGAAGCTGCCAACGTTTTTAGAGTGCTGGCTGCCAGTGCGCACGACCTTGTCGCTCGCCAGTACCAGCTGTTCAATGACACGCTGATGCCCGAGTTTGCAAAGCACGGTATTCATCTGCTGTCGCAGAGTGAGCGCGACACGGCTCAGCGGCGTTGGGTCAAAGCTTATTTTCTGCGCGAGGTTCGTCCGTTGCTGATTCCGGTGGGGCTTGACCCATCGCATCCGTTCCCGATGGTGGCCAACAAGTCGCTCAATTTCATAGTTCGCCTGGGTGGCAAAGATGCATTCGGCCGTGCCAACGAGATCGCGATTGTCAAGGTCCCGCGCGTGTTGCCGCGGGTCATTCAAATCCCTAATAAAAATGGCGACGGCCGGTCGCTATTTGTGTCTTTGTCCAGTGTGGTGCGCGCCCACATTACTGATTTATTTTCTGGGCGCGATGTGTCTCAGTTCTCGCAGTTTCGGGTCACTCGGCATTCCGATTTGGCCGTCGATGAAGAAGATGTACTGAACCTGCGCACTGCTTTGCGAGCCGGTCTGGAACAGCGTCATTTTGGTCAGTCTGTTCGTTTGGAAATTTCGTCAGGTTGTTCGACCTATTTGGCCAACTTTCTGCAGCAACAGTTTCAGTTGCCCTTGGAGGCCATTTACCGAGTCAATGGTCCCGTTAATTTGGTGCGATTGACCCAGTTGGTCGATCTGATCAAGGCGCCGAATCTTCTTTTTCCGCCTTACAAGCCCTCATATCCGCAGCAGTTGATGGATGCTGAATCTTTGTTTGAAAAAATCAAACAAGGGGATGTTTGCATCCACCAGCCGTTTGAAAGTTTTGATGGTGTGCTGGCGTTTCTGCGTGAGGCCGTCAATGACCCGCAGGTGCTGGCGATCAAGCAAACCATTTACCGCACCGGTACTGATTCAGAGCTCATGGTCTTGTTGCGTGAGGCTGTTCGGCGCGGCAAAGAGGTCACGGTGGTGGTCGAGCTGAAGGCTCGCTTTGACGAGGAAGCCAATATCAATTGGGCCGAGATGCTGGAGTCGATTGGCGCGCAGGTGGTTTACGGCGTTGTCGGCTTGAAGACGCACGCCAAGATGCTGTTGGTGACGCGCCGTGAAGGCAAGCAACTCAAGCGCTATGCACATTTATCCACAGGTAACTACAACCCGAAAACAGCGCGGCTTTATACCGACGTGAGTTACCTCACGGCCAATCCGATGCTGACGCTGGATGTAGAGAATGTATTCTTCCATCTGGCCAGTCAGAGTCGGCTGCCCAAGCTGCGGCAGTTGGTGCTGGCGCCCTTGCAACTGCACCGAAAAATGGTCGAGATGATCGAGGCTTTAGGTGCGGCGGCTGCCAGTGGAAAAGACACACGCTTGATCGCCAAGATGAACGCGCTCACCGACGACGGTCTGATGCGGGCGTTGATCAAGGCCGGTCAGCAGGGCGTCAAAATCGATTTGATCGTGCGCGGTGCCTGCATGTTGCCGGCACAGGTTCCGGGCCTCACAGACAATATTCGGGTGCGCTCTGTCATTGGCCGCTTCTTGGAGCACACGCGGGTTTTTTACTTCCGTGCCGGCGACGAAGAAACGCTGTATTTGTCCAGCGCCGACTGGATGAACCGCAATATGTTTGGCCGTATTGAACTGGCTTGGCCGGTGACCGATCCGGTGATTCGTCAACGCATCATCGACGAGTGTTTGGTGTCTTACCTGCATGACACGCAAGATGCCTGGG
>CANFZL010000191.1 GCA_947451205.1 Comamonadaceae bacterium | reverse complement strand
GTTGAAACCGCCAGCTAAAACATCGACTTGAAATGATCATGGCAAGCATCGGCTCAGTTATTGAACCGAGTCCTAACGTGCGTGACGTTAATTAAGCCGATCAGTCGAATTATCAAGCGCTAAACCAGCGTGCCGGCACGGTGACCAGCCACGGGAACACCACCATCAAAAACATGACAAAAAACTCGGCCACCATGAAGGGCATGACGCCGCGTGTCACATCGTCCATCTTCATGCGCCCCACCCCGGCAACAACATTGAGCACAGTGCCGACTGGCGGGGTGACCAGGCCGATGGAGTTGTTGATGATAAACATCACGCCGAAATAAACCGGATCAATACCGGCTGCATTCACCACCGGCATCAGGATGGGCGTGAGAATCAAGATGGTGGGTGTCATGTCCATCGCGGTACCGACAACCATGACCAAGATCATGATGGCCGCCATCAGCAACATCGGGTTGCCCATGAAGGGCTGCAGCATCTCAACCACCTTGCCGGGCAGGTTGGCCACGGTGATCAGCCAGGCGCTGACCATGGCGGCGGCAATCAGGAACATGACTACTGCGCTGGTCTTGGCGGAACTGACAAACACCGCATACAGCTGGCTGAACTTCAGCTCACGGTAGACCAGTGTTGAAATAAGCAGCGCATACACGGCGGCGACCACGGCAGCTTCGGTCGGCGTGAACACGCCCATGCGCAGGCCCACCAGAATGATGGCCGGCAAGACCAACGCCCAGGTGGCCTCGCGAAACGCCTTGCCGATTTCCGCCAACGACTTGCGTGGCGGCGGGACGATGTCTTCCCGGCGCACCAACCAGGCCCAGGTGACCCACAGCGCGCCGCCTATCAGCAGGCCGGGCACGATGGCGGCCATGAACAGCTTGGCAATCGACACATTCGCGGCGACGCCAAAAATGACGAGGCCAATGCTGGGCGGGATGACCGGGCCAATCACACCAACGGCTGCAATCAGGCCGCCGGCACGCGCCTTGTCGTGCCCGGCCTTGACCATCATGGGCAACAAAAGCGCCGTCAGCGCTGCGGCATCGGCCACGGCGGAACCCGACAGTGCAGACAACAGGCAGCCCGCCATGATGGTGACGTAACCCAGGCCGCCCTTGACATGGCCCACCAACGCCAGCGCCAGGTTGACAATGCGCTTGGACAGGCCACCCACGTTCATGATCTCGCCGGCCAGCATGAAAAAGGGCACAGCCAACAGCGGGAAGCTGTCGGCGCCGCCAATCAGGTTTTGCGCGAGGATTTGTGAATCAAACAGATCGAGGTGCCACATCAGGGCAACGCCGCTGGCCAGCAGGGAAAAAGCAATCGGTATGCCCAAGGCCATGGCCAACAGCAGTGAGCCTATGAAGATGGCGATGGTCATGCTTTGGCTTTCAGCGCTGCAGACGCATCATCAGCGTCATTTAGGATTTGTTTGAGTTGCACGCCTTCTTCCGACTCCTGAATCATCACCAGCTCATCGTCCGACAACTGACCCGAGACAATTTTCCAGAGATCAAGCAGCAACAGGGGAATGGCCAGCACGGCAAAAGCAATGCCAGCGGAATAGACGATGGCCATGGAGGCACCGGTGGTCGGTGCTGTCACGTCCCAGTTGATTTTGGCTTGTTCTAGGCTGCCCTTGAAGAGCAGCACCACGATGCCGATCATGACAATGTGGGCGATGAACAGGCAAAGCTGTTTGCCCCAACGCGGCAAGCGGCCCACCACCATGTCCACGCCCAGATGGCCGTGCTCGCGAAGTGCCACGACGGCACCTAGGAAGGTGCCCCAGATAAAAAGCCACCGCGACACCTCCTCGGACAGTGTGATGCCCGAGTTGAAGCCGTAACGCAGCACGACATTGCCAAACACCAGCACCACCATAATTGCCAGGCCCAGCGCAATCAGGAACTCCAGGAATTTGCAGGCCCGGTCAATGATTCTTGTCATGCCGGTTCCAAGCTAGCTGGCAGCTTTTGCAAGCGCGACCAAGCCGCGCAGTGCCAGTAGGTACGAGTGGGGGCCCAGACCCTGAATCGTTCCCTTGACCGCAGGCGAGATGATGGAATGCACCCGCCAGGCTTCACGCGCCGCAATGTTGGACATATGCACTTCCAGCACCGGAAAAGGCATGGCCTTGATGGCATCGTGCAGCGGCACGCCGTGCTGCGTCAAGCCGGCCGGGTTGACCATCGCACCCTGCGCCGAATCAATGTGCGTGTGCAGGAAATCCACCAGCACGCCCTCATGGTTGGACTGTATGATTTCCAGCGTCACGCCAAGTTCAAGCGCTAGCGCAGCCAGCTGGTCGTTGATCTCGGCCAGCGTGGTCGTGCCGTATATGTGCGGCTCGCGACGCCCAAACAAGTTGAGGTTAGGGCCGTGCAAAACAAGAATCTTCATTGGGGGGTCCAGCTGTTGGCGGTTGGTCTATTTTTGGGCTTTGGCCAGCTCGTCGTTGTAGAGCTTGACGATGGCAGGGTCGTAGGTGGCTGCAAATTTGTCGGTCACCGGTTTGGCGATCTGCCGCATGCGAGCCTGCTGAGCGGGGGTTACTTCATTGAACTGCACGCCTTTGGCTTGTAACTCGCCCACGGCTTTTTGTGCTGCGGCTCGGCTGACCTGACGTTGGTATGAGCGCGTCTCATTGGCCGCGTCATTCATTATTTTCTTTTCTGTTGGCGACAGGCGGTCCCAGAAGCGCTTGCTGACCAACACGATGTTGGCCGCGTAGACGTGGTTGGTGGCGCTCAAGTATTTCTGGACTTCAAAAAACTTGTTTGACAGGATGACGGCATAGGGATTTTCTTGGCCATCCACCGCCTTGGCTTCCAGCGCACCGTACAGCTCGGCAAATGGCATGGGCACCGGGTTCGACTTGAACGCTTTGAATGTCTCCAAAAACACTGGATTGGGAATGACCCGGATCTTCAGACCTTCAAGGTCTTCTGGCTTTGTGATCGGGCGCTTGCTGTTGGTGACATTGCGAAAACCCAGATCCCAGTAACCAAGCGCTACAAGTCCTTTGTCAGACAGCCGGGCAATCAACGTCTGGCCGAAAGGGCCGTCTAGCAACTGGTCGGCCTGCGCGAATGTGCTAACAGCAAAAGGAAAGTCGACCAAGCCGAACTCTTTCACGATGCCTGCCAGCGAGGTCGTGGCCGGGGCCGACATCTCCTGCACACCGCCTTGCAGGGCCGACTGCTGCTGCATCTCGTTGCCCAGCTGGGAGGCGGGAAACTCCTGCACCTTGAGCTTGCCACCGCTTTTAGCTGCCAGCAGTTCGGCAAAACGCTTAACGCCAAAACTGACGGGGTGGTCGGCGTTGTTCAGGTGACCAAATTTGATGGTGCGTTCCTGGATGTCCTGCGCATGGGCCACATGGCTTGCGGCTGAGAGGCCGAGGCAGATAAGAACGCAGGCGCTGATACGGCGGGTGACGGGAAATTTCACGATTTGTCTCCTGTTTAAGTTTTTCCTAATGTCATCGGTCCATGGGCTGAAAACCGAATTTTTTCGATCATATATTAAAGTGGAATTAAATTCCACTTTGGAATAATTTTCCTAATTATTTTTTTAAGGTAAAGTCTTTCACCAATATGAGCAGCACACTTGAACGATCTTTTGCCATCCTTGAATACCTCGCCAACCACCCGGAGGGCATGTCACTGGTCAGCATTGCTGATGACCTCGCTCTGCCGCGCAGCGCCAGCCACCGCCTCTTGACCGAGCTGGTCAAGTGCGGCTACCTCAGGCAGATGCGCGACCACGGCGACTACGCGCTGACCACCAAACTGGCGGCTTTGGGCCTGAGCTTCCTGAGCAAGTCTGGCATCGTGGACATCGCCCAGCCGCTGATAGACCGACTGGCTGACGTGTCGGGCGAACTGGTGCGCTTGGCAATTGTTGATGGCGACCGCCTGACCTTTGTCGCAAAAGCGCAGGGCGCACGCTTCGGCCTGCGCTATGACCCCGATATGGGCATCGATGTACGCCTATCTTGCAGCTCCGGCGGCCACGCTTGGCTGATGGGACTTTCCGAAGAGCGGGCGGTCGAAATTGTGACCCGTCAGGGTTTTGGCAAACCGGCGGAATACGGACCCAATGCTCCCACCACGATCAAGTCCTTGACGAAGATTCTTGAAAACGATCGCAAGCGCGGTTTCAGCGTGATCAACGAAATGTATGCTCCAGGCATGACCGCTATGGCGGCCCCTGTGCAGCGCACTGGCGAACCCGCGATCGGCGTGATAACGATTGCCGGGCCGCTGAGTCGTCTGACGGAGCAACGCATGCTCGAACTCGGCCCAGACTTGCTAACTGCCGCTAGGGAGCTGGCTGTTGCGAGTTCCGCATCACCGATGTTTACGCGCAAAGCGCTCACGCTGCGCAGCGCCGAGACAGCCTAAACAAGAACCGCCATCAATCATTCCGACTAGATAATTTAATTGAAATTTTTTGCTACTTGGATGATCTTCGTCCATATTCACACCAAGTCAAATCTGAAGCGTCAACGTCTACTGATTTGTCTGCCGTTACCGATCTTTCATAAGTGACGGCTTGTGGCCCCCGGAGCGGTCGTTTGATATGAACAGCTGAAAACACATTCAACCGAACATCAAACCACGCAACACCCTGATCGGTCACGTTTTCGGAATTCGCCTAGGTTCAAAATTTCGTCAGAAAAGTTCAAAACCTAATGAGCATCGACAACAGTCGTTCAGCATCAATTTCAGACTTTGCCCCACTGCCGCCCTTGCAACCCCAGAAAACGCCCTTATGATTAGCACTCGATGTAGTTGAGTGCTAACAAGCCTGTTTGGGCTTGCCCGCCCTGCTGCGGCGCGCTCAACCCTCAAAGTTGGCGAGCACCCACTGCGCTCAAGCGTGTTGGTTGTGCTTATTTTGTGTCTTAACAACAGTGTTTTAAAACCAGGAGCTCCTATGAAACTTCGTCCTCTGCATGACCGCGTGATTGTCAAACGCGTTGAAAACGAAACCAAAACTGCATCCGGCATCGTTATTCCTGACAGCGCTGCTGAAAAGCCTGATCAAGGCGAAATCTTGGCTGTTGGCCCCGGCAAGAAAAACGACAAGGGTGAAATTCAGCCCGTCGGCGTCAAAGTCGGCGACCGCGTTTTGTTCGGCAAATACAGCGGCCAAACGGTCAAAGTTGACGGCGACGAGTTGCTGGTGATGAAAGAAGAAGACCTCTTCGCTGTTGTCGAGACATAAAGCTACTGCGCGGCCGCCATGCGTCGTTGCTCCGTGCTCGCAATCCTCACGTACTGGTGTACGTTCCGGTT
>CANFZL010000190.1 GCA_947451205.1 Comamonadaceae bacterium | reverse complement strand
TATTCAATGGTTTCCCGGTCACATGCACTTGACCAAAAAAGCCATCAGCGAGCGGATCAAGGAAATTGATGTCGTGATCGAGCTGCTGGACGCCCGCCTGCCGGGCTCCAGCGCCAACCCCATGCTGGCGGAGCTCACCGAGGGCAAGCCCGCACTGAAGGTGCTGAACAAGCAAGACTTGGCCGACCCGACGCGCACGCCGCTCTGGCTCGACTACTACAACAGCCAGCCGGGCACCCGTGCGATTGGGTTAGATGCCAGCATGAGCACGCCTGCCAAAGCCCTGATTGAGGCCTGCCACGTGTTGGCGCCAACGCGCGGCAGCATGGTCAAGCCCATGCGCGTGCTGATCTGCGGTATTCCTAACGTCGGCAAGTCGACGCTGATCAACACGCTCACCGGCAAGCGCGCCACCAAAACCGGCGACGAGGCGGGCGTCACCAAAATTGAGCAGCGCATCGTGTTGGCCGACGGCTTTTATCTGTTCGACACGCCGGGCATGCTGTGGCCGCGCATCATCGTCGCCAAGAGTGGCTACAACTTGGCCGCCAGCGGTGCGATCGGCCGCAATGCTTTCAACGAAGAAGAAGTCGCGCTCGAATTGTTGGACTATTTGATCCCGAACTACCCGGCGCTCCTGAAGGCGCGTTACAAGGTCGAGCTACCAGCGGGCACCACCGACGAGCAGTTGTTGGAAGAAATCGGTCGCAAGCGGGGTGCTGTGTTGTCTAAAGGCCGTATCAACCTGCAAAAGGCCGCCGAGATCGTGATTTACGAATTTCGTCAGTCGACGCTGGGCCGCGTCACGCTGGAAACGCCGACCGAGTTTCAGTTGTGGATGGAAGCCGGCCAAAAGCTTGACGCCGAGCGTCAAGTCAAGAAGGACGATATGGAGTTGAAGCGGCTGATCAAGCTCAAAAAAGTACCGCGTCCTGCCAAAGAAGACCGACGCGGCGATTGAGGCCGCGTTGAGTCAGTGCCGCGCGCGCATCACACGGCGGGCATAGGCCACACCAAAGCCAATGCCCAACACCAGCGCAAACCAGCCGACCAAGGACGACTGCGCCACGATGCTCTGCATACCTGGTGACTGGATGAAATAAGGCGAGATCAGCACACCGAGTCCGATCAGCACGCACAGCACCGCCTTGAAGAGAAGTTCTTTGTCTGCTTTGGAACTCTTGGTGTTGGTCAGGGGGCGGGTGGGCTGTTGAGGCAGGGGCATGTCGGTGTCCAGAAAGCACTTAAGTAGGGACTCCAAGGATAGCGGGTTTCCTTCCCGCACCGGTGCGTTGATAATCGCGTTTTTGTTTTCTTGTATTAACCTAGTAACCTAAGCACAACAAGCCGGAGACATTTTATGAAAAGACGCCATTTCTCAGCCGCTGCCCTGGCCGCAGTCACTTTTGCCGCAGCCCTGCCAGCGCTGGCGCAGGACAACACGTTCAAGATCGGCCTGATTCTGCCCATGACGGGCCAGCAGGCGACCACTGGGCGACAGATCGAAGCGGCTGCGCGTCTTTACATGGCGCAAAACGGCGACACCGTTGCCGGCAAAAAAATTCAGCTGATCGTCAAAGACGACACCTCGCTGCCAGACGCTACACGCCGCTTGGCGCAGGAACTGGTTGTCAACGACAAGGTCAACGTACTGGCTGGCTTCGGCATCACGCCGTCGGCTTTGGCTACCGCACCGATTGCCACGCAGTCCAAAACACCGTTGGTGGTGATGGCCGCCGCAACCTCCAGCATCACCGAGGCCTCCCCTTACGTTGTGCGTACCAGCTTCACGCTGCCGCAGGTGTCGGTCGCCTTGGCCGACTGGGCGCCTAAAAACGGCATCAAAAAAGTGGTCACGCTGGTGTCTGATTACGGCCCAGGTATTGACGCTGAAAAGTACTTCAAAGAGCGCCTGACCTTCAACGGCGGCCAAGTCACTGAGTCTTTGCGCGTGCCGATGCGCAACCCGGACTTCGCCCCTTTCCTGCAAAAAGTACGTGACCTCAAGCCCGACGCATTGTTTGTGTTCGTGCCGTCAGGTGCCGGCGCGGCCGTGATGAAACAGTTCTTGGAACGCGGTATGGACAAAGCTGGCATCAAGCTGATAGCCACCGGCGACGTGACCGACGACGACCAGCTCAACGACATGGGCGACGGCGCTTTGGGTGTGGTGACTTCCCACCATTACTCAGCGGCGCATCCTTCGGCGCTCAACAAGAAATTCGTTGCAGCCTTCGAAAAAGCCAACAAAGGCATGCGTCCAAACTTCATGGCCGTTGGCGGCTATGACGGCATGCGGGTGATCTACGAAGCATTGCGCACTGCCAAGACCACCGGCAAAGCCATGCCATCCGGCGATGCCTTGCTGGCCGCCATGAAGGGTCAAATTTTTGAGAGCCCACGTGGCAAGATGTTCATTGATGCGCAAACCCGCGACGTCGTGCAAGACGTTTATCTGCGCAAGGTCGAGAAGAAAGACGGTCAGTTGTTCAACGTCGAATTCGACGTCATCAAAGACGTCAAAGACCCAGGCAAAACCAAGTAATAAATCCGCCATGGTGCGAACCATGGGCAGCGCCTGCTGACGTTGCCCATGGTTTTTTTGAGCCTTTTAAAACATGCTGACTATTCTTTTTGACGGTGTTGCCTACGGCATGCTGCTCTTCATTCTGGCCGTGGGCCTGTCCGTGACCATGGGGCTGATGAACTTCATCAACCTCGCGCACGGCGCCTTTGCCATGGCTGGCGGCTACATCACGGTGCTCTTGATGCAGCGCTTTGACGTGCCTTTTTTGGTCTGCTTGCCGCTGGCTTTTTTGGGCTCGGCCTTGATTGGCGCGGTGCTCGAAAGAACGCTCTACCGGCCGTTGTACAACAAACCGCATTTAGACCAAGTGTTGTTTTCGATTGGGCTGGTTTTCATGGCGGTAGCCAGCGTTGACTATTTTCTGGGTTCGTCCCCGCAATACGTCCATCTCCCCGAGTGGCTTAAAGGGCGCACTGAAATCGGCACGAATCCTTTCGTCTTGGGCATGGGGCATTACCGGCTGTTCATCATCGTGGTCTGCGCGGCCTTGACTGTGGTGCTGCAGTATGTGCTGACCAAGACCCGTTTTGGCAGTCGTTTGCGCGCGTCGGTGGACGACCAGCGCGTGGCGGCAGGCTTGGGCATCAACGTTAATTTGGTGTTTTTGTCGACCTTTGCCGTTGGTTCAGGCTTGGCCGGTCTGGGTGGCGCGCTGGGTGCAGAAGTGCTGGGCCTGGACCCGACCTTTCCGCTCAAGTTCATGGTTTACTTTTTGATCGTGGTGGCGGTCGGCGGCACCTCGTCGATCACTGGCCCGCTGCTGGCGGCGCTGCTGCTGGGCATTGCCGACGTGGCTGGCAAATACTACATCCCTGACTTTGGCGCCTTCATCGTTTACAGCCTGATGATCGTGCTGCTGATCTGGCGTCCGCAAGGTCTCTTTGTTCGCAAGGGAGGCAAATAGCATGACTCCTCACCTCAATGCACAGCAATCGCTGCTCAGGCAAAGCCGCCTCAAATGGCTGGAAGTGTTGTTCTGGTTGCTGGCTTTTGCTGCACCCATGCTGTCGCCCAGTCACGTACTGATCATCAATGAAATCGCTATCGTGGCGCTGTTTGCGGTGTCGCTGGACATCATTCTGGGCTACACCGGTATCGTCTCGCTCGGCCATGCGGCTTTCTTCGGACTCGGCGGTTATGCTGCCGCGCTGTTCGCCAAACTGGTCATGCCAGACCCGCTGGTGGGGCTGGCGGTTGGTATTGCGGCGGCCGCCTTGCTGGGCTTGCTGGCCTCGCTGACGATTTTGCGCGGCAGCGATTTGACGCGCCTGATGGTCACGCTCGGTCTGGGCTTGATCATGATGGAAATCGCCAACAAGCTCGACTGGTTGACGGGCGGTGCTGACGGTTTGCAAGGCGTGGTCATGGGCCCTGTGCTGGGCCGCTTCGAGTTCGACCTGTCTGGCCTCACTGCCGCTTATTACTCGCTGAGCGTGTTGCTGGTGTTTTTCATGTTGCTGCGGCGCGTTGTTCACTCGCCTTTTGGCGGGACCTTGATGGCGATTCGTGACAACCGGCTGCGCGCCATGGCTATCGGCATTCCTGTGCATGAGCGCTTGATCGTGGCCTACACCTTGTCGGCCGCTGTGGCGGGTGCGGCCGGCGCGCTGATGACCCAGACCACCGGTTTTGCTTCACTGGATTTGTTCGAGTTTCACCGCTCGGCTGACGTGATGCTGGTCTTGGTGGTGGGTGGCACGGGCTGGCTGTATGGCGGCGTCGCTGGCGCCATCGTCTTCAAGCTGATGCAGGACTTTTTGTCGTCCATCACGCCGCAATACTGGATGTTCTGGATTGGGCTTTTCTTGGTGGTGCTGGTGCTGGTCGGGCGGGATCGTTTGATCCGTCCTTGGACTTGGTGGCGCTCGGCGCGTGGAGGTAAGTCATGAACACCAAAGTCAATAGCTCAAGCGAAACCGTGCTGTCCGCGCAAAGCCTAGAGATGCGTTTTGGCGGCATTGTCGCCACCAACAAGGTCAGTCTTGATCTGAAAAAAGGCGCACGCCACGCGCTGATCGGCCCCAACGGTGCCGGTAAAACCACCTTCATCAACTTGCTCACGGGTGTGCTGCAGCCGACCGCTGGCCGTATCGTGCTCGATGGCGAAGACATCACTACGTTGGCACCTAACGAGCGCGTCGGCCGCGGCATGGTGCGCACCTTCCAAATCAACCAGTTGTTCGACACCATGACGCCGCTGCAGACCTTGGCCTTGGTGGTCTCGCAGCACTTGGGCTTGGGTCGCAGTTGGTGGCGCTCGCTCGGCCACAGTACCCCGGTGGCACGCCGCTGCGAAGAACTGTTGACGCAATTTCACTTGGCTGAGGTGATGAACCAGCGCACCAGCCAACTCGCCTATGGCAAGCGGCGGCTGTTGGAGATCGCGATTGCGCTGGCCTGTGAGCCGCGTGTGCTGTTGCTTGACGAGCCGGTGGCTGGCGTGCCGGCTGGCGAGCGCGAAGAGTTGCTGCAAACTGTGGCCGCCTTGCCGGCCGATGTCTCGGTGTTGCTGATCGAGCATGACATGGACTTGGTCTTCAGTTTTGCCACGCGCATGACGGTGCTGGTCAACGGCACCTTGTTGACTGAAGGCACACCGGATGAAATTGCCGCCAACCCTGAAGTGAAGGCCGTTTATCTGGGCCACGGCGAGGACGCACACCATGACTGAACTTTTACGCGTTGAACAATTGAGCGCGGGTTACGGCGAGGCCGTTGTCTTGAACGACATCTCACTGGCGCTGGGTGAAGGGC
>CANFZL010000189.1 GCA_947451205.1 Comamonadaceae bacterium | reverse complement strand
TACCGAAACTTATCAACCGGTTGAATCAGTGGTCTTGCCGCAAGCCACGCTGGTCACCGTGACGGAAGATTACGACGGTCAGCGGCTCGACAACTTTTTGATTCGCCAGCTCAAGGGTGTACCCAAAACCCACGTCTATCGGATCATTCGCAGTGGCGAAGTGCGCATCAACAAAGGCCGGGTGCAGGCCGATACGCGCGTGGCTACCGGCGATGTGGTGCGGCTGCCGCCGGTGCGCACATCAGAACGCGCCGACCAGAAGGCGTTGGCGATGGCGACCGAAATCGCCCGTCACGGCGCGACGTCCAGTGTCGGTGGGCTGGCGCCGTCGCGTGACTTTCCGATTTTGTTTGAAGACGAGCATGTGCTGGCCATCGACAAACCGGCGGGCGTGGCGGTGCATGGCGGCAGCGGCGTGGCTTTTGGCGTGATTGAGCAAATGCGCATGGCCCGGCCGGGACACGATTTCTTGGAGCTGGTGCACCGGCTAGACCGAGAAACCAGTGGCGTGCTGTTGATCGCCAAAAAACGCATGGCGCTGAAAATTTTGCAAGAACAGTTCCGTGAGCGCGAAACCGACAAGGTGTACTTGGCGATGGTCGCTGGCAACTGGCCGCCTAAGCTGAAGGTGCTTGACAAGCCGCTGCAAAAATACCTGTTGCCGGACGGTGAGCGCCGCGTCAGGGTGGTCGACAAAGATCATCCGGATGCCATGCGCGCCGTCACCTTGGTCAAGCTGCGGGCTGCGTTGCCCGCATCCAAAGACCAGCCCTTGAGTGATTTCAGTTTGCTTGAAGTCACCATTAAAACCGGGCGCACGCACCAGATCCGCGTGCATTTGGCGACCGAAGGTTATCCGATTGCCGGCGACGACAAGTACGGTAACTTCGAGTTGAACAAAGGCCTGCAAAAGTTGCCGGCTGGGCAAGCGCTCAAGCGCATGTTTTTACATGCATGGACCTTGAAGTTCACGCACCCCTCGAACGGCAAACGCATCACCTTGTTAGCCGAACTCCCACCCGAACTTGACGCCCTGGTTGCCCATGTCCCGCCCCCTGAATTTTGATTTGATCGCCTTCGACTGGGACGGCACGCTGTACGACTCGACCCAGTTCATCGTACGCAGTATTCAAGCTGCCGTCGTCGATGTGGGCGGCGCCAAGCCCAGCGATGAAGCCGCGTCTTATGTGATCGGGCTGGGCCTGATGGAGGCGCTGGCCCATGCTGCGCCTGACGTGCCGGAGTCCCGCTACCCCGAGCTCAACCAGCGCTACAAGCACCACTACATGCAGCGCCAACACGACATCAGTTTGTTTGACGGCGCGTTGGTGCTGTTGGCTGAGCTCAAGGAGCGTGGTCATATTTTGACGGTGGCCACTGGGAAATCCCGGCTCGGCTTGGACGAAGCACTGCGCGCGGTTGAGCTCAAAGGGCGTTTTGACGGCTCGCGCACTGCGGATGAGACCGCCGGCAAGCCGCATCCGCGCATGCTGCATGAGCTGATGCGCGAGTTCGATGTGCCGCCCGAGCGCACCTTGATGATTGGCGACACCACGCATGATTTGCAGATGGCTCTGAATGCGGGTTGCGCCAGCGTGGGTGTCAGCTATGGCGCGCATGAACCAGATGCCTTCGAGGTGCTCAAGCCGCGTGCGGTGCTGCATTCGGTGAGCGAACTACAGACTTGGTTGAGCGCCCATGCCTGAGGTGTTGGCCGCTGAATCAGCCCAACCCTTGTGCAACGCAGTCGACCTCGTTGAAGGTGGTTTGGCAATCCCTTTTGATGTGGTGTACGCAGGCCAGACTTGCCGCGCTTTTGCGGTGCGCTTTGAAGGGCAGCCGCAGGCTTATCTGAATCGCTGCAGCCATGTGGCGATGGAATTGGATTGGCAACCCAACCAGGTGTTTGACGACAGCGGCCAATGGTTGTTGTGCGCCAGTCATGGCGCGGCGTACCACCCTGACACCGGCGAATGCGCTGGCGGTCCATGCCGCGGTGGACTCGTGAAGATCAATCTTTCAGAGCACCATGGTGTGGTCTTTTGGCAGCCCACGTACAACCTCAAACCTATCGCGTTTTAAACTAGAACACTATGAACGAAAACAGCAATCAACCCATTCACAACGAAACAGCCGTATGTGCCGCTGCTGCCCCTCAAGACGCCGGCTGGGAGCGTGCAACGCTGGAGAAGCTGGCTTTCGCCGCCCTGAATGAGCAAAAAGCGGCGCGTCGCTGGAAGACTTTTGTGAGGCTGTCTTGGCTGATGTTCCTGATTGCGCTGGTCTGGCTGGCGCTGCACCGGGGCAGCTCGCCGTCCAGCATCAGCACGCCGCACACGGCGGTGGTTGAGATAAAAGGCGAGATCGCCGATGGCGCCGATGCGAGTGCTGAATTTGTCAATGCTGCATTGCAGGCGGCCTTCGAAGACGAGGGTTCCAAAGCGGTGGTGTTGTTGATTAATTCGCCCGGCGGCAGCCCGGTTCAGGCCGGCATGATGAACGACGAAATCTTGCGTTTAAAAGCCAAATACAAGAAGCCGGTCTACGCCGTGGTTGAAGAAACCTGTGCCTCGGCGGCTTATTACGTCGCCGTAGCGGCGGACAAAATTTATGTCGACAAGGCCAGCATTGTGGGCAGCATTGGCGTGTTGATGGACGGCTTTGGTTTCACCGGTTTGATGGACAAGCTCGGGGTTGAGCGGCGACTGCTGACGGCGGGCGAAAACAAGGGTTTCTTGGACCCTTTCAGCGCCCAGAGCGAGCGTCAACGCGCCTACGCCCAAACCATGCTGAATCAGATTCACCAGCAGTTCATCACCGTGGTGAAAAACGGCCGTGGTGATCGCTTGAAGGAAATTCCTGAGATGTTCAGCGGCCTTTTCTGGAGCGGTCAGCAGGCCGTCGATCTGGGCTTGGCAGACCAATTCGGCTCGCTCGAATATGTCGCCCGTGAGGTCGTCAAAACAGAAGACATCATTGACTACACCCGCCGAGAAAATGTCGCCGAGCGTTTGGCCAAGCGCTTTGGTGCGGCAATGGGCGAGGGCGCCATGAAGGCGACCTTGCGCAGCGTACCAGTCATTCGCTAAAGCTCAGTTGTTCAAGCGACCGCGTTGACTCGCTCTTTAGAGATCAGCGACCGATGCAAAACACCGTTGGCAAGGCCAGCGGTGCGCCCGGCTTTTCATCGCGCTTGCTTTTCCACACGCTGACTTGAGCGCTGCGCGACCAAGCGGCTTCCAGCGTCAAGCCACAGCTCAGCGCCAGTCGTGTGTTGCCGTTCAAAGTTTGCAGCAGCGCGCCCAGCAGCACGGTGTTGCGGTATGGCGTCTCAATGAACATTTGGGTTTGCCCGGTCTTCAGCGCGATGGATTCGAGCTCACGGATGCGCTGTGAGCGCTCACCAGCGTCTTGCGGCAAATAGCCGACAAAGGCGAAGTTCTGGCCATTCAGTCCGCTGGCGGCCAGCGCCATCACCAGCGACATCGGGCCCGCCAAAGGCACCACTTGCAAACCCAAGTCATGCGCGGCACGCACCACCGATGAGCCGGGGTCTGCAATCGCGGGCATGCCGGCTTCGCTGACCAAGCCCATGTCATGGCCTTGCAGGGCGGCTTGCAGCAAGGGCCGCGCATCAAAATTGCCGCTGTGATCGCCTTTTTTATGCACTTCGCGCGGTAGTTCTTGAATTTGCAGCGCCTGAATGGGTTGGTTCAGCGGGTGCAGTTCATTCACGCGTTTTAAATAAGCGCGGGTGCTGCGGGCATTTTCGGAGACCCAGAAGCCGAGTTTGGCGGCGACCTCCATCGTGCCTTGCGGCATGACTTGCTGCAGCGGTGCCGCGTCGTCGCAGCCGAAGTCCAGCGGTGCAGGCACCAGATAGAGCTTGCCTTTGCTGCCGTGTGTTTTGGTGGTGTCGTTCATGCGTTGACTTTCGATGCGAGTAGCCGAATGCCAGCGGCTTCGATCAGCTGGCAAGTGCGGATCAGGGGCAGACCGATCAGCGCGGTCGGGTCATCGCTGTCTATGGCTTCCAACAGCGCGATACCCAGCCCTTCGCTCTTGGCGCTGCCGGCGCAGTCGTAAGGTTGCTCGGCCTGTAAATAGTTTTCAATGGCTTCGTCATTGAGTTGGCGAAAGCGAACTTTCACGGCGGCCAACGACGATTGTTCAAAGCCGCTGGCCAGGCAGACCACAGCGACTGCGGTTTGGAAAATCACGGTGCGACCGCGCATCTGGCGCAGCTGACTGACGGCGCGTTCGTGTGTGCCGGGCTTGCCCAGCGGCACGCCATCCAAGTCGGCCACTTGGTCAGAGCCAATCACCACCGCTTGCGGGAATGTGCTGGCGACCGCGCGGGCTTTGGCCAAGGCCAGGCGCATCGCCAGTGCTGCTGGGGCTTCGCCGGCCAGCGGCGTTTCGTCGACATCGGGCGCGGCAACGCTGAAAGGAATGCGCAGGCGCTGCAAAAGTTCTTGGCGATAGCGGGAGGTGGAGCCCAAAACGAGGGCTCTCTGCGGGGGTAAAAAGGCCGTGACGGCATCTGGAGAGGGGAAGGTCATCCCCTGATTCTCTTACACTGCCCCACATGTCCAGAAATTTCCAGGCCCAAGGGCTTAACCTCCAAGAACTCGCCCAAGATGGCCAGCCGTGGTCTGAGACCACGCTCATCAAAGATCTTCAACGCTTGGCTGCCGAAGCGCAGGGCTTGAGTGCGACTGATGCCGTGCAGTGGCAGGCCACGGGTGAATTTCGCCCACAAGCCGGCGCAGAAGACCAAGTTTGGCTGCACTTGACGGCTGAGGCCAATGTACCTTTGACTTGCCAGCGCTGCCTGACGCTGGTCGCGACGCCGGTGGATGTCGACCAGTGGTACCGCTTTGTTGTCAGCGAAGAGATCGCCATGGCGGAAGACGACGAGGCCGAAGAAGACTTGCTGGTGATGGCGCCGAATTTCGATCTGATGGCCTTGCTGGAAGATGAATTATTGATGGCTTTGCCTTTGGTGCCGATGCATGAGACCTGCCCGGTGACGCCGGTTTTCAGTGCGGGTGACCCCTCGGTGGACGCGGCTGAAGCCAAGCCGAATCCGTTCGCGGTGCTCGGACAATTGAAGAAAAGCTGAGCGCTTGATTCGTCGCGCTATAATCTAAGGCTTCGCGTACTGATGCACCACCTGACCGGCCCATGAAAAGGCCTGTTGTTCAAAGATGGTTTGCTGTAGTGCGTAATTACCAACCCTACACCCCCTCAGGAGCGGATTATGGCCGTCCAACAGAACAAAAAATCACCTTCCAAGCGCGGTATGCACCGCTCGCACAATGCCTTGAACGTTCCAGGCATTG